>NZ_WLYK01000007.1 GCF_009707545.1 Nakamurella alba
CGCACCGCACGCCACCGCCACCGCCACCGCCACCGCCACCGCCGCCGCACCGCGCCGCACCGCACGCCACCGCCACCGCCACCGCCACCGCACCGCACCGCACCGCACCGCACCGCACCGCACCGAGAACGACGAAAGCCCCGTCACCGCAAGGAGCAGTGACGGGGCCTCGGCGGCAACAAGAACTCAGCGGGCGGCGGCGGCCTCGGGGAAGAGGGTGCGGAGGAGGTCGGACATGGTGACCACGCCGAGGAACCCGGCCGCCGGGTCGGAGCCTGCAGCACCGGTGACCACCGCGAGGTGGTTGCGGGTGCGGCGCATCGTCTCCAGACCGGACGAGATCGGCGTGTCCGCGGGCAGTTCCAGCACCGGGCGCAGATGGTCGGCAGCGGGCCGATCGGCGGGGTCGGTAAGGGTGTCGCGGACGTGCACCAACCCGCCGATGGTCGTCCCGTCGGTCCGGCGGGCAGCCCGCACCAGGATCCGCAGGTGCCCGGAGTCCAGCGACAGCCGTTGCACCTCGCCCACTGTCGCGTCCGCCGCCACCGCGGTCGGCCGGCGGGCCGGGTCGAGCAGGTCGCCGACCGTCAGCTCGGTGAGGTCCAGTGCGCCGGAGAGTCTCTCGGAGTATCCGGCGGACAGTGCACCGACGTTTGCCGAGTGCTCCACCAGCGCGCGCAGCCCACTGGCGTCCTGACCCGTGGCGGCCTCCTCCACCGGCTCCACACCCACCTTGCGGACGCACCAGTTCGCCATCCGGTTGAGCGCGATCAGCGCGGGCCGGAAGACGAACATGAAGGCGCGCATGGGGATCGCCAGCAGGATCGAGGACCGTTCCGGGTGCGCGATCGCCCACGACTTCGGGGCCATCTCGCCGACCACCAGGTGCAGGAAGGTGACCAGGATCAGCGCCAGCACGAACGCCAGCACGTCGGCCACCCAGAGCGCGATGCCCCAGGCCTCGAACACCGGCGTGAGGGCATGGTGCACCGCAGGTTTCGTCAGCGCACCCAGCGCCAGCGTGCACGCGGTGATGCCCAGCTGGGATCCGGCCAGCACCACGGTCAGCTCCGCGGAGCTGCGCAGCGCGGCACGCGCCGACCGGCTGGTCACCGCCGCGTCCTCCAGCCGGTGCCGCTTCGCGGCGAGCAACGCGAACTCGACCGCGACGAAGAAGGCACTGAGCACGATGATCAGCGCGGTCACCGCGGTGACCACCCAGGGGTTGCTCATCGGGACACCTCCTGCGAAGGCTCTTCCACGTCGACCACCGGACCGGGCAGTTCCAGTGAGATACGGACGGACGACGGCACGTGCCGGTCGATCTCCAGCACCTCGACCCGCAGCACCGGCGCCACCGGCTCGTCGTCGTGCGCGAAGTCGGCGGGATCCGGCGGCAGCTCGACCTCGACCACCTGGCCGAGCGCGGGGAAGGTGCCGTTCGCCTCGATGACCAGGCCGGCGACGGTCTCCTGGTCGGTCTCCGGCAGGTCGTGGCCGATCAGCCGCTCCAGCTCGTCGAGCGGCAGGTCACCGGCGACCGTCCGCGATCCGTCGGCCTCCGGTGCGGCGGAATCGGTCTCGTCCGGACCGTCGTGCTCGTCACCGATCTCGCCGACCAGTTCCTCGGCGAGGTCTTCGGCGGCCAGCACGCCGGCGAAGCCGCCGTACTCGTCGATCACGCAGGCCAGCTGGTTGCGGGTGGAGACGAGCTGGGTCAGCGCGTCGGGCAGCCGCATGGTGTCCGGCAGCAGCAGCGGCGGGCGCGCGAGATCACCGGCGGTGCGGGCGGTCCCGCCGTCCAGGCGGTGCGCCAGCACGTCCTGCAGCATGACCACACCGAGCACCCGGTCCTCGTCGTCCAGCACCGGGTAGCGGGAGTGCCCCTCCTGCATGCGTTCCAGCACGGTGGACAGCGGCACGTCCGGCGCCAGGGTGCCGGTCCGGGACCGCGGGATCATCGCGTGCTCGACGGTGCGCTCGGGGAAGTCCAGCACCCGGTCGAGCAGCATCGACAGCTCCGGCGGCAGGTCGCCGCTCTCCCGCGAGTCGGCGACGATGTGCTCGAGGTCGCGCTGGGTGGCCGAGTGCTCGACGTCGTGCACCGGCTCGATCCGCAGCGCCTTGAGCAGCAGGTTCGACGCGTGGTCGAACACCGAGATCAACCAGCCGAAGACGGCCAGGTAGATCTTGGTCGAGCGGGACAGCGCGACCGCGATCGGCTCGGGTCTCGCGATCGACAGATTCTTCGGGAAGAGCTCGCCGAAGAGCATCTGGATGAAGGTGGACAGGCCCAGCGCCAGGATCGTGCCGATGGTGATGCCGATGGCCTCCGGCACCTGCACGCCGCCGAGCGCCGACCCGACGGCCTCGCCGATCAGCGGCTCGGCGACGTACCCCACCAGCAGGCCGGTGACGGTGATGCCGAGCTGCGCCCCGGAGAGCATGAACGAGGTGCGGCGGGTGACGGCAAGGGCGCGGGCGGCGCCGGGATCACCGGCAGCGGCGGCGGCCTTGAGGCGCGACCGGTCGACCGACATGTACGCGAATTCCTGCGCCACGAAGTAGGCGGTGGCGGCGGTGATCGCGAGCACGATCAGCAGGCCGACCAGCAGTGACAGCGGCCAGATCATCGGGGGAACTCACCCCCGCGACCGGCCGCCCGGGGCGGCTGGGTACTCCCGGGTCCTTCGTCGGCGGAACCCTCGCCGGTGCTGCTGGCGTCCTCCAGGGACGGTCCGGTACTGCTGCCCTCGCCCATGTCGCCTTTCGCAATGGTCCGGGCCGGCTGTCGGCCCTTCATCCGCGCAACGGCGGAGCGTCCCCGTGGGTTCCCGCACCGAAGAAGATCACGCGAACAAGGTGCTCGGGGTGACGCCGGCGAACTGCTTCACCTCGCGGGACAGGTGTGCCTGGTCGCTGTAGCCGGCGGAGCGGGCGAGATCGGCCAGCGCCGGGGCGCCGTCGGCCGTCCCGAGGCGGACCGCCCGGCGGAAGCGCAGGATCCTGGCCAGCACCCGCGGGCCGTAGCCGAACACCCGGTCCGACTCGCGCAGCAACTGCCGGGGGCTCCACCCCAGGTCGTCGGCCAGGGCACCGACCGACCCGCCACCGGCCATGACGCGGCGGGTGTGCACGATCCACGGGGTGGTCGGAGGCACCAGGGACTCCAACACCTCGTACGGATCGCCCGCCAGCAGCCGGTCGCGCAGCCGGCGCACCCGGGAGGCCGGCCAGAGGTCGGCGAGCGGCACCCGGGCGTCCCGCAGGGCCGAGGCCGGGACACCGAGGGCGCCGGGCGCGGTCCCCGGTGGCAGCCGCAGCGCCAGGTACTCCTCGTCGCTCGCCAATGGCGTGACCTGCGCGGACAGGTCGGGTCCGGCCACCTTCAGCACATCTCCGACCATCATCAGATCCATGCACCCGTCCGGCAGCACCCGGGCCTGCCCTGGCGCCCCAGCGGTGCGGCTCCAGCGCACGGCGCCGGGGATCCGGGACGGACGTTCGAGGTACACGTCACCAGTGTTCCCCTTTCCAGCAGGTGTGACCGTGCCGACCACCGGTCACTGACCGCACATGCCGATCAGGACCTTCGGGGTCGAGGAAGAGCTGCTGCTGGTGCACCCGGCCGACGGGAGCCCGGCCCCGTTGGGCGACCAGGTGGTGCAGGCGGCGTCGATGGACCCGGAGGCCTTCGGCATCGAGCACGAGTTCAAACGGGAGCAGGCGGAGATCGGGTCGGATCCCCGGACCACCGCCGCGGAACTGCTCGACGACCTGCGCGCCCGACGGCGACGTGCAGCGGAGGTCGCCGAGGGTGTGGGCGCCAGGATCGCGGCGCTGGCCACCCATCCCTTCCCGGTCCGGCCGACCCCGACCGCGGACGAGCGGTACCTGCGGATGACCGCGGAGTTCGGCTGGGTGGCGCGGCAGCAGCTGACCTGCGGGCAGCACGTGCACGTCGGCATCTCCTCGCGCGAGGAGGGCGTCGCCGCGCTGGACCGGATCCGGCCGTGGCTGGCGACAGTGGTGGCGCTGTCGGCGAACTCGCCGTTCTGGCAGGGCCGGCCGTCGGGCTACCACAGCTACCGGACGCTGGCCTGGAGCCTGTGGCCGACGTCGGGCCCGACCGAACTCTTCGGCGACCCGGCCGGCTACGACCGGGCCATCGCCGAGCTCATCGCCTCCGGCGCGGCGATGGACGACGGGATGATCTACTTCGACGCCCGGCTGTCCGCGAAGTACCCGACGCTGGAGATCCGGGTCGCCGATGTGTGCACCGACGTCCGCGACTCGGTGCTGATCGCGGTGCTCTGCCGGGCCCTGGTCTCCACCGCGATCAACGACTGGCAGGACGGACGACCGGCCCCGGACGTGCGCACCGACCTGCTGCAGGGCGCCGCATGGCGGGCGGCGAGGTTCGGCCTGTCCGGGCAGCTGGTGGACGTCGCGGCCCGGACCACCGTGCCGGCCGCGGAACTGCTCGGCACCCTGCTGCAGCACCTGACCCCGGAACTGGACCGCACCGGTGACCTGGAGTACGCCCGGGCGGGGCTGGCCCGGCTGCTCGCCGACGGCACCGGCGCGTCCCGCCAGCTCGCCGTGCACGACGCGACGGGCGAGCTGTCCGCCGTGGTCGCCGACGCCGCCGACCGCACCGTCGGCTGACGACGCGCCGGAGAGCGTCAGGCGCGCAGCACCTTCTCCATCTTCTTGCCCTTGTAGAGCTCGTCGACCAGCTTGTCGAGATACCGGATCTGCTGCATCAGCGGGTCCTCGATCTCCTCGACCCGCATCCCGCAGATGACACCCTTGATCTGACCGACGTTCTCGTTCATCGTCGCGGCGGCGAAGAAGTCCTGGAAGGTGGTCCCGGAGTCGAGGTGACGCCGCAGCGTCGCGTCGTCGAAACCGGTGAGCCACTCGATGATCTCGTCCAACTCCGCGCTGGTGTGACCCTTGCGCTCCAGCTTGGTCACGTAGAGCGGATAGACGTCCTTGACCGCGGTCGTGAAGATCCTGTGCACGCCCGCCAGCCTAGGTCCCGTCAGAGGGCGGCGTACAGGTCGACGCCGAACCCGTCCGGGTCGGTCAGGCTCGCGTAGCGCTGGCCCCAGGGCGCGTCGAACGGTTCCAGGGCGCCGGCGTACCCGGCCGCGGTCATCGACGCGTACGCCTCGTTCACCGCCGCCGGGTCGGCGGCCCGGAATGCCAGCCCGGCACGGCCCGGACCGGCCGGTGGCACATCGCCGTGCAACGACCGCGCGACGTCCTCGGTGTCGAACATCAGCCGCATCCCGCTGGGCAGCACCGCCTCGGCGTGCGGGGCGGAGTCCGACTCGGCCGGGATCTCCAGGCCGAGGGCGCGGTAGAAGGCGAGAGTGGTCGCCATGTCGGTGACGACCAGGCCGAAGGCATCGGGGATGAGTTCCATGGGCCCAACCTAGGAGCCGGGACGCGGCCTGTCTTGAACGGATCGGACAGGCAGGTCATCGACAGGCGGGGCACAGGAACACGCCGAGCAACCCGGTGGCCGGGCAGGGCGTCCAGTTGCCGTGCCAGACATCGTGCGCCTGCTCGGCGGGTCCCTGGGCGCCGCCGCGGCGCTGCTCTCCGTCCTCGCGATCGGGATCGGGTTGGTGGTCGCCTGCTCCGGGCCACGGTCCGGCTCCGACCGGGTCCGGATCCTCGCCCGCACCGGGATCGTGGTCGGGGCGCTGGTCTGCGCAGTGCTGTTGTTCAGTCCGGTCGGCCGGACCGAGGCGCCCCGGGCGCTGGACCTCGACCTCTGGCAGACCATCGAGGGCGCCACGCAGCACCGCGTGCTGGCCTACCAGTTCGTCGGGAACCTGCTGCTGCTCACCTGGCTGGCCGTTCTGCTGCCGCTGGCCTCCCGCCGGATCGGCGCCGTCGGCTCCGTCCTCGTCTGTGCCGTGGTCAGTGTCACCGTCGAGGCGGTCCAGTACCTGATCGGTGTCGGCCGGGTCAGCTCGGTCGGTGACGTGTTCTGCAACGTGCTCGGCGCCGCAGTCGCCGCCGGCCTGTTCGCGCTGGTCCGGACGATGGTCCGCCCGGCGGCGGGGGTGCGGGCGGTAGCCTGACCCGGTGACCGTCCGGGCGGTACCGATCCTCGCGGCCCCCGATCTCGACGTGCTCGAGACCTTCTACCTGGCGCTGGGTTTCCGGCGCACCTACCGGCAGCAGCGACCCAACCCCTATCTGGCGATGGTCCGCGAGGGCCTCGATCTGCACTTCGCCGGCGTCCCCGCCCTCGACCCGGAGACCTCGCTGGGCAGCGTGCTGCTGTTGACCGAGGACACCCATGCACTGTTCGAGGCGTTCGCCGCCGGTCTGCGCGCGGAGTACGGCCGGCTGCCGATCACCGGGACACCACGCATCACCCGCCCCCGGGTCAAGCAAGGCATCGGCGGCGGGTTCACCGTGGTGGATCCCGGCGGCAACTGGCTGCGGGTCACCGCCACCCGGCCGGAGCCCGAAAGCCCGCCCGGTCTGTTCGACCGTGTGCTGCAGAACGCGGCACGACAGGGCGATGCCCGGGGCGACGTCCCCGCGGCGATCGGTGTGCTGGAGGCAGGTCTGCGCCGGCACCCGGACGCCGCGCCGGCGGACCTGCTCCCGGTGCTGGAGTACCTCGCCGAACTGCTGGTCCGCAGCGGTGACCAGGCGCGGGCGACCACGGTGCACGACCGGATCCGGTCCCTCGCCGGCGCGCGTGACGCGGGCGGGTGACGGCTGTCAGGCCTTTCGGCCACAGACACTTCGTGCAGCGAAGTAAACGACGTTACGTATCCGACTGAACACGTCGCGTATCAGAACGTCGTTCGACGACGGAAATGCACGATTTTCGCCCGTACAGGGGGCGTGATCCGCGAACGCTCACCGCGCGCTCCGGAGCCCTCCCTCGATCGCGTCACTGTTCCGCGTGACGCCGACCGATACGCCACGAACAGGTGGCCGATCTGCACACGCCCGGTGACCGGAACCGGGTGAGGCGTCAGAGATACGGAGCGTTGCGAAACACCGTTGCGTGATGACCACGGCCGCGCCGCGTCATCACCGATGTCGCACCCTCCGGCCCCGAAAGGCACTCCATGTCCCAGCACTCCCTCCCCCGTTCCGCAGACCGCTCCGCCGGCCGCCGTTTCGCGCCGATGATGGTCGTCGCCGGCATCGTCGGCGCGCTGCTGCTGTCGCTCTCGATGACCGGCACGCTGTCGGCGTTCACCGCGGCCATCACCAACACCACCAACACCGCCGGCTCCGGCACGCTGATCCTGCGGGAGGTCGGCGGCGCGAACTCGTGTGTCAGCTCCGACTCCACCGCCAGCTGCGCCACCATCAACAAGTACGGCGGCAGCACGACACTCGTCCCGAGCGACGGCGTCACCGGCGTCTCCACCACCACCGTGAACTTCACCAACACCGGTACCGCGACCGCGGCGTCCTTCACGCTGAAGGCCAACGCCTGCACGCAGTCCGGCACCGGCACCGCCACCACCTTCTGCAGCAAGCTCAACGTCAAGATCGCCACCGGCGCCACCACCCTGTTCAACGGCACCGCGACCGCGCTGGCCACCCAGACCGCCGCCACTCCGATCGCCGTCACCGTGCCCACCGCGAACGCCGGCAGCACCGTCGCGGTCACCTTCACCGTGTGGCTGGACAGCACCGCCGACAACACCTTCCAGGGCCTGCAGGCCTCGCAGCCGCTGGTCTGGACCCTCGCCTCCTGATCCCGCAGCAACCGCACCAGCCACAGCACCCACGGCACCCACGGCAAACGAGAAGGAGGAACCACGGATGATCCCGACCACCACGCAGCGGCGGTCGTTCCCGGTTCCCCGGATGCGGATGCCCTACCTGCTGCTGGGCGTCGGGGTGCTGGTCCTCGCCCTGGCCGGCCTCGGCTGGCGGCTGGCCGGCGGGAACTGGCTGATCGTCTCCACCCCGTCGATGGGCGAGGCCGCGCCCGTCGGCAGCCTGCTGATCACCCGGCCTGTCGATGCCGCGGAGATCTCCGTCGGCGACATCGTCACCTACCACTCGCCGATCAAGGCCGGCACCACCTACACCCACCGGGTCGTCTCGATCGACGCCTCCGGTGGCCTGCACACCAAGGGCGACGTCAATCCGGCCGAGGATCCGTGGACCCTGCACACCGCTGATCTGGTCGGCCTGGTGGTCGGGAACGTCTGGGGCGTCGGCTGGTTCGTCCGCGCGCTACCGGTGCTGCTGGTCGGCGGCATCGTGCTGCGGTTCGCCACCGCCCGCTGGGCCGGGCCGCGCACCCGGTCGCCGATCCGGGTGATGGGCAGCTCGCTGCTGTTCGCGGTCGCCGCCTACCTGTACGAGCCGTTCGTCCGGGTGGTGGGCATCGAGAACTACCAGGACGCCGACGGCATGCACCTCTCGGTCGTCTCGACAGGCCTCATCCCTGTGCGGGTCTCGGCCGACACCGGCGGCCATGTCGACCTGATCGACGGCCGGGTCGGCACCGTCGTCACCGACCCCGCCGAGGGGATCGACACCGTGCACCTGACCGCCACCGTGCACCTGAGCTGGGGTTGGTGGGCGCTGCTGGTGCTGCTCTGGCTCACCCCGCTGTGGTGGGCACTGCTCGTCGGTGACGGCACCGACCGGCCGCGATTCACCCCGGGGCGGCATCGGGCCGCGAGCGGGAGACGGGGGGCCCGACGGGCCGGGGTCGGTGCGGTGGCGGTCATCGCAGTCGTTGCCGTGGCGACACCGGCGACCGCAGCCGCGTTCTCGGCGGCGGTGACGAACACCGCGAACACCGCAGCGGCGAACCCGTGGTTCACCTGCCGGGCCGCGTATATCGGCACCGGCGCGTACTTCGCCTACCCGCTCGGCGATTTCACCATGGGCGGGTCGGCGGCCGATGTCTCCGGCAACAACCGCACCGGTACGTACGGCGGCGCCGGCAGCGCGTCGACCACCAAGGGATGCGCCCGGGACACCACCGGCTCGGTGAACTTCACCTCCATCACCATGCCCGGCTACGTCGCCACCCCGAACACCGCCGTGGTCAACCCGACCGTCTTCTCGCAGGAGATCTGGTTCCGGACAGGCACTCCCGGCGGCCGGCTGATCGGGTTCGGCAACGTACGGACCGGTACCACCTCCGGTCAGTACGATCGTCACCTGTTCATGAACAACTCCGGGCAGCTGGTCTTCGGCATCTACAACGGTGGTGTCAGGGTGGTCGTCAGCCCCGCGACCTACGCCGACAACACCTGGCACCAGGCCGTCACCACGCTCTCGTCGGCGGGGATGCGGCTGTACGTCGACGGCTCCCTGGTCGCGTCCGACGCGACCGCGACCACGCACGAGAACTTCACCGGTTACTGGCGTGTCGGCTGGGACAACCTCAGTGGCTGGGGCACCAACACGCCGACGAACTTCGCCTTCCTCGGCAGCCTGGCCTACGCCGCGGTGTACACCACGGCGCTGACCGCCACCCAGGTGCGGCAGCACTACGCCGCCGGCCGCTGAGGCCCGGTCGGAGCACTCAGCTCTTCCAGGCGCTCCACAGCGAGGCGTAGACACCGTCGAGGTCGAGAAGCTCTGCATGCGTGCCGGACTCGATGACCCGGCCGTGCTCCATCACCAGCACCCGGTCGGCGGTCTCGGCCTGGGTCAGCCGGTGCGCGATGGTCAGCGTGGTGCGGCCGTCCGTCACCAGACCGGCCGCCCGCTCCAGCTGCCGGGCACCGGCGGACCCCGCCTCGGCGGTCGCCTCGTCCAGCACCACGACGCCCGGCGCCGCGAGATCCACCCGGGCCAGCGCCAGGTGCTGGGCCTGGGCGGGGGTGAGAAGGCTGCCACCGTCGCCGATGTGGTGATCCAGGCCGGACCGGTCCCCGGCGCCCAGGCCGCGCACCCAGCCGGCCGCACCGAGCCGGTCCAGCACGGCCCACAGCCGCTCGTCGTCGGCGGTGGGAGCGGCCAGCGTCAGGTTGTCCCGGACGGTGCCGGCGAAGACGTGGGTCTCCTGGGTCACCAGGGCCACCGGCAGCGATTCTCCGCGGTGCGCCAGCACCTCGGCCAGCGGCCGGTCGCCGACGGTGATCCCACCGGCGGTCGGCACGATCCGGCCGGCCACGATCTGGCCCAGCGTCGACTTGCCGGCGCCGGTGGTCCCGACCACGGCGACGCGTTGCCCGGGACCGACGTCAAGCGTGACATCCTCCAGCACCCAACGATCCTCGACGTAGGCGTGACCGATGCCGTCCAGCCGGACCGCAGGCGCCCCCGGGGTGACCACACCGTCCGGCACCGGCGCCGGCGGCAGCGTGGCGACCCCGGCCAGCCGCGTCAACGAGGCGCCGGCCGACTGCACCTCGTCGAAGACCATCAGCACGACACCGATCGGGTTGAACAGCCGGTGGAACAGCAGCGCCGCCGCGGTCACCGCGCCGACCGTGGCCGGCGCACCGAGATCGCCACGGACGGCGAAGAACCCGGTCCCCAGGATCAGCAGCAGTCCGATCAGCTCCGAACGGTTGCTGCGCTGGCCGAAGCGGTTCAGCAGGTCCCACACCCGCAGCGTCAGACTGGCGGCCCGCCAGGAGGTGTCGGCGACCCGGGCGGCATGCCGCGAGCCCAGGCCGTAGGCACGGAGCGTGCCGGACCCGTGGATCGCGGTGACCAGTGCCTCCGCGCGCTCGCCGTTCGCCACCCGCTCCGCCCGGTAGAACGGGCCGGAGCGCGGCAGGTACCAGCGCAGACCGAACACGTAGAACGGCAGCGCGGCCAGCCCGGCGAGGCCGAGCCGCCAGTCCAGGGCGAACATGCCGGCGCCGGTGAAGACGATGGCCACGACCGACCGCATGAGCAGCGGGAAGACCTCGTTCAGGGACTCGGACAGCACCCGGACGTCGTCGCCGACCCGGGACAGCAGGTCACCCGCCCCGGCCCGCTCCACCCGCTGGTGGTCGAGATGCAGTGCGCGGTCGAGCACGTCCTCCCGGATCTGCGCGAGCGCCGGCTGACCGGCCCGCGCCAGGTAGGTGACCGACGCGGTGGTGGCGACGAACTCGACCGCGGCGGCGATGACCACCGCGGCCGCGCTCCACCAGACGACGCCCGCGGCATCGGCGGCGGAGTCGGTCACCGCGTTGACGATCTCGCCGAACGCCAGCGGCGCGACCACACCGGCCAGGCCGGACAGGGCGAACATCAGCAGGGCGACCACCAGGGTGCCGCGGCGACCGGCCAGCGCGGCCCAGGCCATCCGGCCGGCCTCCCGCGAGGTCGCGATCGGCAGCAGGTCGGCGCTCATCGCAGCACCGCCCCGGCGTAGTCGGCGTCGTGCACCAGGTCCGCGTGCACCCCGACGGAGACCGCGCGTCCGTCACGCACCACCACGACCCGGTCGGCCCGGGCGAGCAGGGCCGGGCTGGTGGTCAGCACCACGGTGGTGCGACGGTCGGGTCCCGAGTGCCGGTGCCGCACGATGCCCTCGGCGATCCGCACCTCGGTGACCGCGTCCACCGCGGTCGTCGGGTCGTCGAGCACCAGCACCGGCCGGTCGGCCGCCAGCGCGCGGGCGAGCGCGATCCGCTGCTGCTGCCCACCGGACAGGGTCACCCCGTTCGCCGCCACGTGCGCCTGCAGGCCCTCCGGCTGCAGCGCCACCACGTCGTCGGCGGCCGAGGCGACCAGCACCTGCTCCAGCCGCTCGGCAGTGAGATCACCTGCCGGATCGACGTTGTCGAGCAACGTGCCCTCGAACAGGTCCACCCGGTGCGGGCAGACCAGCAGCTGCGAGCGCAGTGTCGTGGAGGCCAGGTCACCGATCGGGATGCCGGCCAGCGATGCGGCGCCGTCCTGCGGCAGCTGTGCCCCCTGCAGCAGGCCGAGCACGGCGCCGGCCACGGCCGGGTCGTCGGCCACGACGGCGACGAACTCGCCGGGGGCCGCGTGCAGGTCCAGTCCGCGCAGCGGACCCGCGACGACCTCGTCCAGCCGCAGCTCCGCCGGCCCGGCCCGGTCCGGCAGGCCCGCAGCACCGTGGGTCTCCAACGGCGGGCAGTTCAGGAAGGTCACCAACCGGTCGGCCGCGGCCCGGGAGCCGGCCAGCGCCGAGATGGTGCCCGCCGCCTGCTGCAACGGCTCGGCAAGGAACTGCGCCAGCCCGATGACCGCGATCAGCTCGCCGATGGACAGCCGGCCGTCCACCGCGGCCAACCCGGCCAGCAGGGTGACCACCGCGAGGAAGACGAGGGAAGCACTGCCGGTGACCCCGTAGAGCAGGCCCTGCGACCGCGCCGTCGACACCCCGGCGGCGGCGGCCTCCCGGCTCGCCGCCCGGTAACGCCGCACCGCGGTGCGCTCGGCGCCGATGCCCTTCAGCGGCCGCAGCCCGGCGACCAGATCGGTCGCCAGCCCGGAGACCCCGGCGATCTTCTCCTGCGCCTCGGCGGTCCGCCGGCTCAGGGCCGGCGCCAGCCAGCGGGTGGTGAGCAGGACCAGGGGGGTGCCGACCGCCACCACGAGACCGAGCACCAGGTCGATCCGCAGCAGCAGCACCACCGCGACGACGAGGCCGCAGATCGCGGCGAACGCCTGGGCGAGCTGCCGCACCACGTAGGTGGACAGCTCGGCGTCGCCGGTGGCGAGCGAGAGCACCTCGCCCGGCTTGCGATCGGTGCGCAGCCCGTCGGGAGACAGGACCAGGTCGGCGATCTCGGTGCGGATGCGGTGGGTCTCGGTCTGCAGTACGCGCCAGCTGAGCCGGGCGCCGAACCGGTAGGAGAAACTCAGCACCGCGAAGAGGACGGCCATGCCGAGCACCGCGACGCCCAGTCCGGGCAGGTCGCCGGTGGCCACCACGCGGTCGATGACGATGCCGATGGCGACCGGCACCAGGGCCTCGCAGACCTGCCAGACCGAGATCAGCGCGCAGGCACCGGCCAGTCGCGCCCGGTGCCGGCGCAGCGTCCGCCGCAACAGGTCGTTCCCGGTGCGCAGCGGGAACACCGCTCCCGGCCCCGGCAGCGGGTGGTCACGCATCAGCACATCCATCGTTCTCGGGGACAGCCGGTCGCGCCGGCGCGGGTAAGGGTAGCCTACGAACGATGGGCTCCGGACTGCGCGGCCTGTCAGGTGCGCAGGTACGAGGCACCATTGAGGTCGAGCACCGCCCCGGACGCCCAGGCCGCGTCCGGCGAGGCCAGGTAGTGCACCGCGGCAGCGATCTCCTCCGGCGTTCCCACCCGGCCGAACGGGCTCTGCCCGCGCAGACCGTCACCGGCCGGGCCGGTCAGTTTCGCCTGCTGCCGTTCGGTCGAGACGAATCCCGGCGCCACTGATGTCACCGAGATGCCGTGCGGGGCAAGGCTGATCGCGATGGACTGGCCGAAGGCGTGCAGTGCGGCCTTGCTCGCGCCGTAGGCCGGGAAGTCCGGCTCGCCACGGAAGGCCCCGCGGGAGCCGACGTTGACGATCCGGCCGGGCACCCCCCGCTCGATCATCCGCCGGGCCACGCAGAAGGTGAGATCGGCGGCGCCGAACAGGTTCACCTCGACCATCTCGCGCCAGCTCCGCCGCCAGTCGCCGTAGGACGCGGTGTCGATGGGGTGCGCGGTGCCCACCGACGGCGCCGCCGCTGCGTTGTTCACCAGCACGTCGATGCCGCCGACCGCCGCATCGGCCTCGGCCGCGAGGTCGGCGATCCGGTCCGGATCCGTGAGATCGCCTTGCACCATGACGTGCCCGTCGCCGGCCAGTGCGGCGAGAGTCGTTGCGGCGCCGCCGTGATCGCCGCCGTAGTGCACGGCCACCCGGTCGCCAGCGGCGGCGAACGCGACGGCGATCGCCCGGCCGATGCCCTTGGACGCCCCGGTGACCAGCACACCTCTCATGCGCTCACCGTAGGTGCCCTCCACCGGGTCGGCTTTCAGTGTTCTTCAGCGGCCGTCAGTGCTCGCCGCGTCGCCGCACCCGGACCGCCACCAGCACGGCACCGCCGAGCAGGAGCAGCAGCACGCCCCACACCGCGGGTGTCTCCACCGGCGCACCGGTGGCCGACAGCTCGCGCGAGCTGCTGGTGGTGGCGGTCGTCGTGGGGGTGGTGACCGTGTCGGAGGTCGTGCTCGTGCTCGGGGTGGTGGTCGGCGGGACCGGAACCTGGGTGGTCGGCGGCGGTGGCGTGGTGGTCACCGGGGCCGGCACCACCGAGTACCGGTACGAGAACAGCGCGAGGACGTCGCCGGTGGTGTTGGAGCCGACGGTGCCGCTGGTCGGTCCGCCGGCCTGCGGCGGGGTGATCAGGGCCAACCACCCGGACACCACCTGAGCCCCGGTCGCCGGGATCTGCAGCCGGACCTCGATCGTGCCGGTGGCGCCGGGCGCCACCTCGACGATCTGCACGGTGTCCGGGACCTCACCGGTCGCCGAGACGAAGGCGTGCCCGGCCGCGTCCGTCACCGTCGGGTCGAAGCGGGCGGTGCGGACCTGCGCGGTGACGGTGGCCGAGCCCGCCGGGCTGGTCCCGACCACCGGCCCGACCGGGCCGAGGTAGGTGGACCAGGCGCCGGGCACCAGGTCCTGCGCCCCGACGGTCACCCGCGGCGAGGTGCCGGCGGCGGTGAGCAGATCCGGGACGCCGGACGGTCCGGACGCCTCCAGCACGATCGGCGTGCTCGCCTGCGCCTGCACCGTCAGTGCGGTGCTGAACTGCGGGATCACGAACATCGGCTGGTCGAAGAACTCGGTGACCGGCAGGGTCTGCGCCGCCTTGCCGGAGGCCACCGGCAGATCGACGGTGACCTCGCCGGCCAGCCGTGGATCGACGGTGAACTCCAACGGGGTGTCCCCCGGGTTGGTCACGGAGAGCCGCACGGTCCGGGTGCTGCCGGCGACGATGTCCTCACCGGCCGGGAGTCCGGACGCGGTCCGCGCCGTGGCGTCGGTGGACAGCACCATCCGGTACCCGATGTCGGCGTCGGCCTTCAGGGTCAGCGCATCGAGCACCATCAGCACGACGGTCCAGCGCCCGGCGACCGGTGGAGCAACCGTCTGCTGCAGGGACCGCGGGGCGGTCTTCGAACTCGGGTCGTTGCCGGTCACCGAGGCGACGGTGCCGTCCGGCCGCACCAGCATGCCGAGGACGTCGCCGACGAACCCGTCGTCGAAGGTGGTCGCGGCGGTGAGGGAGATGGTGCCGTTCGGCACGTCGACCTCCCGGGTGATGACCTGGTTCGGGCTGCGCCCGTTGCCGGTGAAGGCGAGCCCGGTCAGTTCGACCGGGCCGGCGCTCAGGTCGGCCGGGGTGCGCAGCACGACCGGCACGGTCAGCTGGTCGTCCACCCGGAGCATCGCGGCGACGTCACCCGGGGCGGACGGCATCGGCACCGTGGCCCGGACGGTGGTGGTGGCGCCGGGCGCGAGCACGGTCGTGTCCGCCGCCGCTGCCGCCAGGGTCCGGCGGACGCCGAGGTCGACGGCCAGTTCGCCGGTCCACGGGTTGTCGGCGCCGGCCTGCAGCACGAAGGTCCAGGTGCCGGCCTCCGGTGCGGGCAGCCAGATGCGCAACCCGCGCTGGCTCCAGCCCCAGGCCACCGGCGTGCCGTCCGGATCGAGCGCGACGATCTCCGCGGTCGACTCGACGTCCGGGTCGCCGGGCGCGACGGCCACCCGGACCGATGCCCAGGCCGTGCCCGCCGGGATCTCCACCTCCTGGGTGGCCGCGACCAACGTGCCGCCCCAGTAGCCGTCGGCGTAGGTCTCGGCCGCGGGGTCGAAGGCGATCGGGAAGTGGCCGCCGTCGGTGCTGTCCTCGACGGTGATCCGGGCATCGGACAGATCGACCGGCGTCGGGCCGGCGTTGGTGACGGTCGTCTCCAGCTCGGTGCTGCCGGTGGCCGCTGCCTGCAGCTGGGCGTCTCCGGCGATCAGCGAGTCCTCGACCGGGCCGGCAGGAAGGTCCGGCGAGGTCGGTGCCGGGTCCGGGAGATTGCGGGCGGCGATCACCGCGGCCCGGGCGTCGACCAGGCCGGCGCCCTGCTGGTCGGCGGGCAGTCCGAGGTCGGAGGCGGTGCCGGTGAGGATCAGCCGCACCTGCTCCGGGGTGGGCGAGGCCCCGCCGTGTCCTTCCCGGTACGCCTCGATGACCAGGGAGGCGATGCCGGCCACGAACGGCGCCGACTCGCTGGTCCCGGCGAAGGCGAGCAGGTTCGACGGGGTGTCGCGGTTGCCGACCTCGTCGCACTTCTCGTACTGCGGGGCGGTGGAGCACGCACTCCAGCCGGCGTCGCCCGGCGCCACCAGGTCGATGGTGCCGCCGCCGACCGTGGTGCCGGACGAGGAGAAGTCGGCGATCGTCGCGTCCGGCCAGCCGCCGGAGCCGAACCGGGTCATCCCATAGCCGCCCACCTGGCTGGCGAGCCGGCCGGTGATCGAGGCGCCCACCGAGATGATCCGCGGATCGGCGGCCGGGCTGCCGATGGTCGAGGTGGTGCCGGAGTCGCCGGACGAGACCACCACGGTGACGCCCGCGTCGAGGGCGGCGTCGTTGGCGGCCTGCACGGCGAGCAGTGCGGAACGGTCCGGGACCACCGGTCCGCCGAAGGACTCGCTCAGCACGTCGGCACCGTTGGCCACGGCCCAGTCGATGCCCTGGACCAGGCCACCGGTGGTGAGGTTGCCCTGGTCCTGGCTGTCCGCGACCAGCACGTCGGCCTCGGGGGCAACTCCCTCGATGCGGATCCAGCAGTGCCCGTCGGGCAGGGTGACGGCCAGCGGGTTGATCACGTCGGCGACGTCGTAGGTGACCCGGCCCTGGGCGACGATCGACGACACGTCGCCGAACGCCTCCGCCGCCTCGCCGGAACCGTTCAGGCCGTCGGCCCCGAAGCTCACGTAGTCGGTGATCGCCGACGTGCCGTCGGCCCGCTGGAAGTCCGGGTTCTCCGGGTCGATGTTGGTGGTGACGATGCCGACCGTGACACCGTCGCCGTCGTAGCCCAGCGCGTGCGCGGTGGGCTCGCCGGCATCGTCGGAGCGGACCCGCATGGTGCTCAGCGCCTCCGGCTCGAGCTGCGGCTCGGTCTCGGTCCCGGTGCAGGCGTCGGCCGGCGCGGCCGTCGGCGGCAGGCTCGGCGGGGTGGCGGCCGGTGCCTGCGGCCGCGGGGTGACCCGCTTCGCCGGGCTGACCCCGGCGCTGATCACCTGGTCCGGGGCGACCCCGGCCACGCGCGGATCGGCGGCCAGCTGCCGCTGCTGCGCCGCGGTCATCGTGGCCACCATGACGTTGGCGGTCCGCAGGTGCCGGACGTCGGTCGGCGCCGCTCCCTGCAGTCCGGCCAGCACCGCCTGCTGCTGCGCGAGCAGGTCAGCGGAGCGGTCCGTCACCGGGGTCCCGGCCAGCTGGTCCCGCAACGTCACCACCACGGTCGACGACGGGCCGGTCGCGGCCGCGAGCACGGGGGTGGCGGTGGCGGTCGCCGCGAGGACCATCGCCAGCAGGGTGGTGGCGGTGCGGCCGGCGGTGCGCCGCGCTCGTCCGGGTGTGCGCATCAGACCTCATCAGGGGAGCGGTGCGATCACCCGGACGACTGCTCCGCCCGGGCTCGATTGCAGAGAGTATCCAGTGAAACCCGCACCGTAGCCAACAGGAAGCTGACGTGGCGTCGCTCGACCGATGCCCGGATGATCGGCACCACCGTCACAGAACCACGGAGGCCCGTATGACCACAGGAACCGTGCTGGTCACCGGCGGCACGGGCGGGCTGGGGCGGGAGGTGGTGCGGCTGGCGCGGGAGGCCGGGACGTCGGTGCGGATCGCGAGCCGACGCCCCGCACCCGTCGGAACCTCACCGGACGAGTTCGCGACGGTGGACTGGACCTCCGGCGCCGGGCTGCTCGCCGCGCTGACCGGAGTCACCACAGTCATCCACTGTGCGAGCGGGTCACCGTCCGGTGAGCGGGAGACGATGGCCGCGCTGCTCGAGGTCGCGGGCGGCCGGCCCGATCCGCCGCACCTGGTGTACATCTCGATCGTCGGGGTGGACCGCATCCCGCTCGGCTACTACCGCGCGAAACTGCAGGCCGAGCAGGACCTGCAGCGATCCGGGCTGCCGTTCTCGATCCTGCGGGCCACGCAGTTCCACAGCCTGGTCGACACCCTGCTCCGGGTGCTGGAGAAGGTGCCGCTCGTCCTGCCGGTGCCGGCCGGGATCCGCTTCCAGCCGATCGACACCACCGTCGTCGCCGCGGCCCTGCTCGACCTCGCCGGCGGCGACCCCACCCGTCGGATCGGGGAGATCGGCGGGCCGCAGGTGGAGGACCTCGCCGACCTGGCCACCACCCACCTGCAGGCCCTCGGGAAGCACCGGCGGATCGTCCGGCCCCGCCTGCCGGGCAGCGCGGTCCGGGCGCTGCTCCAGGGCGGCAATCTGACGCCGGAGCACCGCACCGACGGTCCGGACTTCGCGACCTACCTCGCGCGCCGCCGGCTCCGGTCCTCGCGGGAACGTTCCGACACCGGCGACGGGTAACGTCGCACCGGCGGTCCGGACGGCCCCGGCCTGGTGTGCGGCCCGCCGACCGCCCGCCGCTCTCGCCACGAGAGGAGCCATCGTGCCCGCCACCCGCTCCCTGAGCACCCCCAAGGCGAACCGGTTCTCCCGGCCGCACATCCTCGACGCGGACTCCTTCGGCACGCTGAGCGAACAGTTCGCCCGGTACATGGGCACCTCGAAGTTCCTGCTGCAGATGTCGCTGTTCATCGCCGGCTGGCTGGCGTGGAACTCGCTGGCGCCCACCGACTGGCGGTTCGACCCCTACACCTTCACCTTCCTGACCCTGCTGCTCAGCCTGCAGGCGAGTTACGCCGCCCCGCTGATCCTGCTGGCGCAGAACCGGCAGGACGACCGGGACCGCACCGAGGCGCGGATCGACCGGGAACGCGCCGCGATGGGAGTGGAGATCAACTCCTTCCTGGCCCGCGAGCTCTCCGAGATGCAGCGCAAGCTCAACGACCTGTCCATGGACATCAACATGTCCAACCGGAACGCGTTGTCCCGCAAGAAGTTCTCCGCCCGGGACAAGGAGCTCAACGATCGGCTGGACCGGATCGAGCAGGCGGTGCTGGCACTGACCGCGAAGGTGGACCCGCCGCCGGCGAAGCCGCAGGCCAAGGCGAAGAAGGCGCCCGCTCCGGAACCGGCACCCGCCGACTGACCCGCCCGCCGACCGACCCGGCCACGCCGACAGACCCGCCCCACCCAGAACCCGACCGAGGACCACCACATGCCCCGTGTCCTGCCCCTGCTGCTCACCGCGGCCGGTGTGGCCGCCGCCGCGCAGCTCACCCGCGCAGCCTGGGGACTGCCCGCCGCACTCGGCGCCTCCCGCCGGCGCATCGCGCCGGTCGCCCGGACCAGCCGCGCCTTCGACGGCACGGCGTTCCGCAACCGGATGCCCAGCGAGGTGGTCGGCCTGTCGTCTCTGCCGGCGATGCTGCGGCAGGCGCGCGCCCACCGTGGCCAGGGCAAGCCCGCCCGGCCGATCCCGGTCGGCAGCGGCGTGGTGCCGGTCGAGGCGGGCGACCTGGCGGTCACCTGGTTCGGCCACGCCAGCGCGCTGATCGAGATCGACGGCGCCCGGATCCTGGCCGATCCGGTGTGGGGCGACCGGGTCTCGCCGTCGGCGGTGGTCGGGCCGCATCGCATGCATCCCGTGCCGCCGGGCGTCGCGGCGCTGCCGACGGTTGATGCCGTGTTGCTCTCCCACGACCACTACGACCATCTCGACCTACCGACCGTCCGCACCCTACTGCACACGCAGCAGGCGCCGTTCGTGGTGCCGGCCGGCATCGGCGCGCACCTGCGCGGCTGGGGCGTACCCGAGGACCGGATCGTCGAGCTGGACTGGGACGGCGAGGTGGAGATCGCCGGCATCACCCTGACATGTGTGGAGGCGCGCCATTTCTCGGGCCGCGGACTGAGCCGGAACACCACACTCTGGTCGTCCTGGGCGCTGCGTGGCCCACGGCACACCGTGTTCTTCGGCGGCGACACCGGCTACCACCCCGGGTTTGCCGAGATCGGCGCCCGGTTCGGCGGTTTCGACGTGACGCTGATGCCGGTCGGCGCCTACGGCCCGCAGTGGCCGGACATCCACCTGGACCCCGAGGAGGCCTGGCGCGCGCACGGCGACCTCGGCGGCCGTACTTTCGTCCCGATCCACTGGGGCACCTTCGATCTCGCGTTCCACACCTGGTCGGAACCGATCGAAAGGCTGCTCACCGCCGCCGGCGAGGACCGCCGCTCGACGATCGTCGTCCCGCGCCCGGGGGAACGCTTCGACGTGCTCGCGCCTGCCGACCCGGGGCCGTGGTGGCGCGAGATCGCCTGAGCCACACGGAGTTCCACCGCCAGGGGGGCTACAGCACCCCGGTGCGCTCGCTGACCCGGGCCAGGATGTCCTGGTGCACCAGCTGCACCGGCTGGTCTGCGTCCACCGTCTCGACCACCGAGCCGTAGAACGACAGCAGCGGCTGGGTGCGCTCGCGGTAGATCGCCAGCCGGCGCTCGATCGCCTCGGTGGTGTCGTCCGACCGGCCACGTACCAACGCCCGCTCGACCAGCACCTCGTACGGCGCGGTCAGCACGATCGCGGCGTCGACCGGGGCTCCGCCGATCAGCATCGCGTCCAGCCAGTCGGCCTGCTCCGGCGTGCGCGGGAAGCCGTCCAGGATGAACCCGTTCCGGGCGTCGTCCTCCCGCAGCCGGTCGGCGAGCATGGCCTGGGTGATCCCGTCGGACACCAGCTCGCCGGCGGTCAGCGCTGCCTGCGCCTGCTTGCCGAGATGGGTTCCGGCGGCGATGTTCTCGCGGAACAGGTCACCGGTGGAGATGTGCGGGACACCGAAATGCGGGGCCAGCAGCTGCGCCTGGGTGCCCTTGCCGACACCCTGCGGACCGAAGATCAACAGCCTCATCGTCGAGCGCCTTCCGTTCGGGCACGACCGGAGTCACCTGCCCGCACCGGGAACGCTCCGCCGACCGCTGTCGGCCCGTCCCTCGTCGGACTCCGGTCCTGCTCGGCCGTTCCGGTCCCCCGTGACGGCCGGTCAAGTGGGTTGGCAGCGACGATAACCAGGCGATGATCGATCTTGTGCTGTCGCCTGTTTCACTGAATCGTAAAAGGTGGTGCAGGACACCAGACTTCGCCGCCCCGGCCTGTTCGATCCGGTGCGGTCATGATCATCGGTGTGCGGAATCCGGTGTCGGGACTCCCGTCACCGTGAGCGCCGTCACGTCGACCGGATCACCCTCGTCCCGGTCAGACACCGAGTCGGGCGGCCACCTGGTCCACCGGTGGGTTGGTCAGCGAGCTGCCGTCGGCGAAGACCACGGTCGGCACGGTGCGGTTGCCGTTGTTGAGGCTCTTCACCAACTCGGCCGCGGCGTCGTCGTGGTCCACGTCGATCTCCGTGTAGTCGATGCCGGCCTCCTGCAGGTCCGCCAACAGCATCTGGGAGAACGGGCACCAGCTCGCCGAGTACACGGTCAGATCGCTCATGCCCGGTGCAACACCTGCTCAGCCGCGGTCGATTCCCGGCATGATCTGCCCGGCCATGAATGCCGCGACCGACACCAGCCCCGACACCTCGCCCGACTCGTCCGAACGGACCAGGGTGACCCGGCCGGCGCCGACCACCGTGCCGTCGGGCCGCAGCGCGGTGTTCTCGTCGATCGCCACACCGCTGCCCACCAGACCGGCGGCCGCCGCCGCGACCAGCCGGCCGAGCGTGCCCCACTGCGCGGCATGCACGTCGACCGCCGGGCCGAGCAGCCCGAGCCCGTCGACGACCGACAGCTCGTCCAGGTCCTCCCCGGCGTCCTCCGGGCAGACCGGCCGGCCGTCGAGCACCCAGCCGCCGACGACGGCCCGACCCGCGGCGATCGCCGCGCCCGCGGAGAAGCCGGCGTACGGATGTGTGCCCAGGAAGACCCGGAGCCGATCGGCCACCGGGGCCAGCGCCGCGGCATAGGCCGGGGTCAACCCACCGCAGACCAGCAGCGCGTCGGCAGCCTCCACCGTGCGCAGCGCCTCCTCCGGCACCACGTCGGTGAACAGCACCGGCACCGGCGTGCAGTCAGCGGTCGCGGTCAGCACATCCGCCCAGCGCCGGAACTGCTCCGACCCGTCGCCCTCGTCGAACACCGCGCAGGCGATCCGCGGCACCGCGCCGCCCGCCGCGTCCCGGGCATCGGCAACGAACGGCCCCCACACCGCGTCCCGCCACTGCGGGTCCCACCCGCCGCCGATCAGATGACCACTCATGTCCCTCGTCCTCTCGTCCTGCCGGTAGTACCGCGCTCAGGAGCGCCCGGGCGCCACCGAAGTACGTGGCAGGCTGGATCCGGTGATCGCCGGACCGCCCGACGCCGACCGGGAGCTGCCCGCCGCCGTCGTCGAGATCGCCCGGATCCACGACGCCACCCCGGTGTGGCGCAACGAAGCCGGCGGGATCACCCTGCGCGGGCACGGCGTCCACATCAAGTGGAGCCCCATCGGTGGCCCTGATCTGCGCCGTGAGCAGGAGCGACTGATCTGGGCCGCACCGTTCACCACGGTCCCGGAGCCACTGGAGCACCGGTCCGACGGGACCGGTGAGTGGCTGGTCACCCGCACCGTCGCGGGGCGGTCCGCGGTCGATCCGGACTGGACCCTCCGGGCGTCGACGGCGGTGCCGGCCATCGGGCGCGGGCTGCGCGAGCTGCACGAGGCCCTGCCGGTCGACGACTGCCCGTTCCGCTGGGACCTGGACCTGCGACTGGGCGAGATCGACGCCGGACTCGGGCACCGCGACCCGGACGACTGGGGGCAGGAGCACCGGCATCTGGACTTCCCCGCCGCCCGGCGGCTGCTGGCGGACCCGCCGCCGGTGGACGGACCGGTCGTCTGCCACGGCGACGCCTGCGCGCCGAACACCCTGCTCGACGAGGACGGCACCCCGGTCGCCCACGTCGACCTCGGCCGGCTCGGCACCGGTGACCGGTGGGCGGACCTGGCGATCGCCTCGCTGAGCTGCACCTGGAACTACGGGCCGGGCTTCGAGGAGCTGCTGGTCGAGTCCTACGGAGTCGACTGGGACCCGCGGCGGATCGCGTACTACCGGTTGCTCTGGGATCTCGGACCCTGACCCGGGCGTTCCGGACAGACCTCCCGAACGGCCGCGACGCGGCTCATCGACCGTTCGCGAATCGTCAGCCGTAGAGGCCTCTGACCTGCGGCGACGCCGATCGGTCGAAGAAAGTGACCCGGGTCTCCCAACCATTCCCGGGCCCGCGTCGTTCGATAACGAAGAGGGTTCGATCTTGAGCCTTCAACGATTCATGGGATGCACTCAGGTTCTCCCTGTGTGATTCCGCAGCGGTTCCGGTGAGCTGTTCCTCGAACGGCCGCCACCGGAGCCGGGTTCGACGAGATGTCCGAGACGACGAACGATGGGACGCGACACATGACCGCGATGCGCATGAGACACATCCGAGCAGCACTGGCCGGAGCGGCCGTGATCGGGGCGTTGTCGGCCTGCACCGCCCAGCAGGCCGCCACCACCACGACCACCGCCGGCACCACCGCCGCCGCCGAGACCTCGGCGGCCGCCACGTCCGCAGGCAGCAGCGAGGACCTCTCCTCGGGATCGATCACCGTCAGCAGTGCCGAGTCCGCGGGGTCGTCGGAGGACACCGCGTCCTCGGCGGACAGCACCGCGGCCCCGGCCGACAGCTCGACCGCGGCCGCCGACGACGGCACCTACGCCGACGGCAGCTACACGGCGACCGGCACGTACCAGTCGCCGGCCGGGCAGGAGAGCGTCGAGGTCGAGGTCACCCTGACCGACGACGTGGTCACCGAGGTCACCGTGACCCCGCAGGCCTCGAACCCGAACTCGGTGCAGTACCAGACGATGTTCGCCGAGAACGTGTCGTCCGAGGTCGTCGGCAAGAGCATCGACGAGCTCGCGGTCTCCAAGGTCGCCGGCTCGTCGCTGACCAGCGGCGGTTTCAACGCGGCCATCGAGCAGATCAAGACCGAAGCCACCCAGGCCTGACCGTGCCCACCCTCGCCTTCGAGGCCATCGGCACCCACTGGCAGATCGACACCGATCTGCCAGTGGGCGCCGGCCTCGAGGCGCGGGTGCACGACCTGATCGAGGACTTCGATCGCACCTGGTCCCGCTTCCGGTCCGACTCCATCGTCACCCGGCTCGCCGCCGGGCCGACCGACTGGGCACCGGACGCGGACGGTGCCCGGATGCTCGACTTCTACGACCTGCTCTACCGGGCGACCGGCGGCGCGGTCAGCCCGTTGGTGGGCCGGACGCTGGAGCACCTCGGGTACGACGCGTCGTACAGCCTGCGGCCGCGGCCGGGCACCGTGCCGGTCCCGGCCTGGGCCGAGCGGATCGACTGGGACGGCAGCACTCTCGCCGTCGCGGACGACACCCTGCTCGACGTCGGCGCCGCCGGGAAGGGCCTGCTGGTCGACCTGGTCGGCCAGGCCCTCGCCGACGGCGGCGTCGACAGCTTCCTGGTCGACGCCGGCGGGGACATGCTGCACCGCGGGCCCACCCCGGTCCGGGTGGCGCTGGAACACCCCGCCGACCCGACCCGGGCCATCGGGGTGGTCGAGCTGCGCGACGCGGCGATCTGCGCGTCGGCGAGCAACCGCCGGGTGTGGGGCGGGCACGACCCGGCCGGCCCCGTGCACCACGTGCTGGACACCGGCACCGCCGCACCCACCGGCGAGGTGGTCGCCACCTGGGCGATCGCCCAGTCCGCGATGGTGGCCGACGGTCTGGCCACGGCACTCTTCTTCGCCACCGGCCCCGCACTGCAGGCAGGACTTCGAGAAGCAGCAGCAGGCACCACACCGGCGCCCCATTTCCACTACGTCCGGATGACCGCCCGCGGGGTCGTGACCCACGACGCGGGCCTTCCCGGGGAGGTATTCCGATGACCACCACACCCGCCACCGGCACGCCCACGGGCACTCCTGGCACAGGCACCACGGCCACAGGCACATCAGCGGCCCCCGGCACTGCGTTGAAGGCACCCAACAAGGTGATTGCCGGCGGCACCACGCTGCTGGGCAGACTGGACCGCATGCTCGGCAGGGTCACCATGTACCGGCTGGTGCTGATCGTGCTGGCGGTGCTCGCCGTCTACTCGATCGTGCTGGCCGCGTTCGACGTGCTGTTCTTCAGTCCCGGCGCGATGCTGGTGAGCCTGGCCATCGCGGCGGTGACCGTCTACGGCAGCAGCTGGATCGCGGCGAAGGTGGTCGGCGCGCACACCCACCTCGAGTCCTCGCTGATCACCGCGCTGCTGCTGTTCTTCCTGCTGTGGCCGGACCTGTCCGGCGGGTACCTGCTGGCGGTCGCACTGGCCGGCGTCTTCGCCGGGCTCAGCAAGTTCGTCCTCGCCTGGCGCGGCCGGCACATCGCCAACCCCGCGGCGATCGGCGTCGTGCTGGTGACCGTCATCGGCCAGGGCGCGAGCGTCTGGTGGGTGGCGAGCGAGGCACTGTTCTGGCCGACCCTGGTCGGCGCCCTGCTGGTGCTGTTCCGCACCCGCCGCCTCGGCTTCGCGCTGATCTTCGTGATCCCCGCGCTGCTGATGACGATCAAGGCGCAGACCGACTTCGGCGCCACCCTGGGCGCCGGCATCGAGACCGCGCTCTACTCGGCGCCGATCCTGTTCCTGGCCGGCTTCATGCTCAGCGAGCCGCTGACCCAGGCACCGCTCCGCTGGCAGCGGGCGGTGGTGGCCCTGGTCGTCGCGTTCCTTTACGTGCAGCCCCTGTACTTCCCCGACCTGTTCATCAGCTTCACCCCGGAGCTGGCCCTGGTCGTCGGCAACGTCATCGCGTTCTGCTTCGGCCAGCGCAAGGGCCTGGACCTGACATTGCGCGAGCGCAAGGAGATCGCCCCGGGCCTGCACGAGCTGACCTTCTCCAGCCGCCGCAAGCTGCGCAGCAGGGCCGGCCAGTACCTCGAGCTGCAGCTGCCGCACCGCGCCGACAGCCGCGGCACGCGACGGGTGTTCAGCCTGGTCAGCTCGCCGAACTCGGACGACGTCGCGATCGCCACCCGGGTGCCGGCGGAGAAGTCGTCGACGTACAAGCAGGCGCTGGCCGGACTGGAGCCGGGCCAGCAGGTGCGGGCCACCGGTGTCGCCGGCGACTTCCTGCTGCCGCGGCGGCTGGACCGCAAGGTCGCCCTGGTCGCCGGCGGGATCGGTGTCACCCCGTTCGTCGCGCAGGTCCGGCACCTGCGGGAGACCGGTGAGCACCGCGACGTGGTGATGATCTACGCGACCGCGTCCACCAGCGACCTGGCCTACCTGGACGAGTTGGGCGGGGTGCCCGGCGTCGTCGTCAGCCCCGACCGGCCGCCGGCGCTGCCCGCCGGCTGGAGCTGGCACCAGGCGCCGTTCGTCGGCAAGGATGCGCTGGAGCAGTCCGTGCCCGACCTCGCCGAGCGGTCGGTCTACGTGTCCGGTCCCCCGGCGATGGTCGCGGCCGTACGGCGGTCGGCGAAGCAGGCCGGCGCCCGCCGGGTGCACACGGACGCCTTCACCGGCTACTGATCGCCTCCCCCGGCTCCACCGTCGGCGGCGCCCTCCGGTGCCGCCGACGGTGTGACCACGCCCCGTGTGGGACCGGTGACTCCCGGGTACCGGGTGGAACTGTCGGCGGCGGGCACGTGCAGGCGTCACCGGGGTGGTCGGTGCCGTACCGTTCCCGCCGATCAGGAACGGTGTCGGGACGGCGGGTGGGTCGAGTGGCTCGGACGGATCCGGGGCGTCGCCGCGCCCGGGCCCGGTCGTTCCCGGTCCTCCTTCTCCTGCTCCCGGCCCTGGTCGTCGGCGCCTGCAGCCCGGCGTCCCCGGCGCCCGCCTCCCCGACGGATCCCGCGCCGGCGAGGAGCAGCAGCGCGCCGGTCACCTCCCCGACCTCCCGTCCGGCACCGGCCGTCGACAGCTCCACGTCCGCCACCCCGAGTGTGCCGAGTACTCCGAGCGGTACGACGCCTTCTCCCACGCCGGACGAGGCGCAGTTGATCGCCGCCGGGGACGAGGTGGTCCGGTCGGTGGCCGATGCCCTCGCCGCCGACCTGCTGTCCGGCCGGCGCGACGACTTCGTCGCCCGGTTCGGCGCGGAGCTGCGTGCCCGGGCCGGCCATTGGTTCGACAACCAGCGCGCCCTCGGCGTGGAGGCGGCGACCTTCTCCACGCTGCCCGGCGGACTCACCGGCGACGGGCAGGGCAAGGAGCTGCAGCGCACGGTGGTCCTCGGCATCCGCAGCCCGTACGACGACCGCGGATCGCTGCCGGGGCTGTCCTACCGGCTGACGGTCGGCAGCACCGACGGCGTCCGGCGGATCACCGGGTTCGCCCCCACCTACGTCGACGACCCGATGAACTGCGACTGCGTGCTGGAGGTGACCCGTGGCGACGAGGTCGCGGTGGTCAGCCGGCGCGACGACAGCACGCTGCAGGGCTGGCCGGACGAGGTCGCGCAGAAGGCCGGCCGGGCCCGGGACTGGATCGGCGAGCGGCTGGACGGGACCGGCCTGCGGGCCCCCCGCGGCACCGTCGTCTTCCTGGCATCCGCGCCCTATCGCTGGTTCTCCTCCGCCGCCGCCGGGACCCAGGTCTCCAACGGCACCTTCTCGCTGGCCGAGGCCGCCGGTCGCTACCCGGGGACGAGGGCGTCACCGGACTCGAGGATCGTGCTCATGCTCGCCGACTCGGCCGGCGAGGTGCTGCACCCGTGGGGCGCCGGCGCCATCTACGCCCAGGACGTGCTGGTGCACGAGATGACCCACCAGCTGATGACCCGAAACTCGGCGCTGACCTACAAGGTCGGCGAGGAACCGCTGGCACTCTGGACCATCGAGGGCATCGCGGTGGCGATGGAGGTGCTGCACCGCCGCAACGGCACCGACCGCAACGACGTCTACCCGCTGCCGGACGACCTGGACAACGTGGACCCGACCTGGATCCGCGAGCACGTGGCGGCGGCGCTGCCCGACCGGACCCTGCTCTACCAGCAGGACGTCCGGGAACGGAACAACTGGTACGCGTTGTCCGGCACGGTGTTCCTCTACCTCGCCGACACCGAGGGCACCCGCACCATGCTGGACGTGGCGCGCTCCGTGTACTCCGGCAACGGCCGCACTCCCTTCGCCTACTTCCCCGACCCGGACCGGGAGGGCGCCACCCTGGCACCGGCCGCCGCGGAGAAGGACTGGCGGGAGTGGTTGCAGCAGCGGTACGTGCACTGACCGGTGCCCTGCTGCGATCCGGCCGGGGCCGTTAGGCTCGGGATCATGCGCGCACTGGTGCTCACCGGGCCGGGGAAGGCGGACGTCCGCGACGTCCCCGCGCCGGTGGCCGGCCCCGGACAGGTCGTCGTCGACGTGCACCGGGTGGGGGTGTGCGGCACCGACGTGGCCTTCCTGCGCGGCACCATGCCGTACCTGGCGACCGGCCAGGCGGTCTACCCCCTCCGGCCGGGACACGAGTGGTGCGGCGCGGTCTCGTCGGTCGGACCGGGTGTCGACGAGTCCTGGACCGGTCGCCGGGTGTCCGGCGACACGATGCTCGGGTGCCGGCGGTGCGACCGGTGTGCCCGCGGACTGCAGCACGTCTGCGCCGACCGGTTCGAGGTCGGTGTGCTGGGCGGGTGGCACGGCGCGCTGGCCGAGCAGGTGCTGGTGCCGGTGACCAGCCTGCAACCGTTGCCGGACAGCGTGTCCGACGGCGCCGGCGCCATGGTGGAGCCCGGCGGCAACTCCGCCCGCGCGGTGCTGCGCGCCGGGGTCGCCGCCGGCGAGCGCGTCGCGGTGATCGGGCCCGGCACCCTCGGCCTGCTGGCCGCCGACTTCGCCCGGGCCGCCGGCGCCGAGGTGCACGTGCTGGGCCGCTCCGCCGGCGGGCTCGACCTGGCCCGCGGCCTCGGGGTGGCCGGGGTGCACCGGGTCGACGACGTCCCCGCACTGGAGTTCCAGGTGGTGATCGACATGTCCAGCGGGGTCGGGATGCCGCGCCGGGCATTCGATCTCGTGGAGCCCGGCGGCCGGGTCGTGCTGGCCGGGATCGCCGGCGAGCCGACCGCGATCGACGTCCGCGAGCTGGTGTTCAAGGACGTGACGATGATCGGCGACCTGTCCGGTTCCCCCGCGGCGGAGTTCACCGTCGGCGCCTTCGCCGACGGCACCGTCGACCCGGAGCCGCTGGTCGCCGCGACCGTCCCGCTGGAGCGGGCGGCCGACGTGCTCGAGGGGTGGCGGCCCGAAGACGCCGGCCCCGGGCCCAAGATGCACATCGACCCGCGCCGGTGAGGCCGGCCCGGTGATCGACGTCGACGCGGTCGCCCGCGCCGCCGCCCGGGACGCCGAGGACCTGGACCCGGCCCTGCTCGGCGATCTGCTGCCGGTGCTGTCGGTCGCTGTGGCGTCCGGGACCCGGATCAGGAAAAGGGATCTCGGCACCTTCTCGGAGATCGGCAAGCATGCCGCGGGCCGCGGTGTGGTGCTCCGCTCGCTGATCGACCTCTACCTGTCGGCGGCCTGGCGGCTGTGGCGGCGGCTGCCGGAGGTGTCCGCCGACGACCCGAAGGTGGTGGCGCGCGCGGGAGAGGTGATGCTGCGCGGGGTCTCGGAGGTGACCGCCGCGGTCATCGAGGGATTCCAGTTGGCCCGACGGGATCTCGTCCGGGCCCAGGTGGCGGCGCGTCGCGAGCTGGTGGACGACCTGCTGCTCGGCGGCAGCCATGCGGTCCCGGCACTGCTCGACCGGGCGTCCCAGTTCGGTCTCGATCTCGCGGGACCGCAGACGGTGGCGGTGGTCTCGGCGGAGCAGCCGTTCACCGACGCCTCCCCGCTGACCGCACTGATCGAGCGGTCACTGCTCGGCGCGAAGGCGGACGCCGATGCCCTGGTCGCGACCAAGGACGACCGACTGGTGGTGATCTTCGCGGCGCCGGACCGGGAGGCCATCGACTTCGTCGTCGACCGGCTGACCGACGTGCTGCCGAGAACCGGTGGAGCGGTCAGATTGTCGCGAACCGCTGCGGTCGGCGACTGGCGGATGGGCGTCGGCCGCCCCCGGCCCGGTCCCCCCGGCGTCCGACTCGCCTACGAAGAAGCCCTGGAAGCGCTGGATCTCGGTGACCGACTCGGTGGGCAGGGCCCGGTGTTCGACGCCGCACAGCTGCTGGTGCACCGGGTACTGGTCCGCGACGAGCCGGCCATGCGCGACCTGGTGACCGCCGTTCTCGACCCGCTGCGCACCGCGCGCGGCGGCCCGGAACCGTTGCTGCAGACCATGGAGGCGTACTTCGCGGAGGGCGGCAACGCCACCGCCGCCGCCCGCCGTCTGCACCTGTCGGTGCGCGCTTTCACCTACCGGCTGGAGCGGATCGCCGCCCTGCTCGGCCACGACCCGGCCGATCCCGCCGAACGATTCACGCTGCAGACCGCCGTCCTCGGCGCCCGCCTGCTCGGCTGGCCCTGACCCCCACCCGCCCCCGCGCGAGGATCTTCATCGCTTGCGCGTAGGAAAATGGCGACAACCGTCCCACCTGTACCAAAAGGGGCACGATCACACGCGCAGGCGATGATGATCCTCGCGCCGGGTGGGGGGTGGGCTCAGTCCTTGACCACCACGACCACGAGGTCGAGGGCCATGGTGCGGCCGAGGATCTTCTCGACGCCGGGGTGGGAGAGCAGGCGGACGGCGTCCTTGCTGGAGAGCTGGCCGACGGCATGCAGTTCGAGGGCGCCGTCGGCGGCCAGGGTCGGGTCGGCCATGTCGAGCGTGACGTCGAGGACGGCGCCGTCGGTGGTCAGCAGGCCGTCGAGCAGCCAGCGGCCGTCCTGACCGGCCGGCCGCAGGGCGCGGGAGACGAAGCTGATGGTCGGGTTGGCCTCGCTGTCGATGATCCCGGCGCCGTGCAGCAGGGCATCCATGGACGAGCTGCCGCTGGTCAGCGAGCGGGTGTCGACGGCGACCTCGACGGTGCTGGCCAGGTGGTCCTCGGCCAGCTCGACCTGGCCGGTGACCCGGCCGAACCGGCCGGTGGCGGTGGCGAAGATGCCGACCTTGACCGACACCTTGAGCGCGGACCGGGAGCACTCGATCGTCCAGCGGCCGGCGGTCAGCCCCTGGACGGAGCAGGCGGTGACCGTGCGGTCGACGGTGGCGGTACGCGCCATGGTGGTGCCTCCTGCAGCTCGATCGGTGGTGCGCCGGTGCTCCCGGCTGGTGGTGATCGGACTCGTGACACCCGGGTTCGGTTCCGTCCCGGCTCGTACTTTCCGACGCGGATCAGGAGCGCCGGTCGCCGTCGCTGATACCGGCGCGTGCGTCGACGGCCCCACGGGCTCCGGTCATCTTGCCGGACTCCGGCAGTCCGACCCGACGATGTCAGCCGGATGTTGCGCTGGTTCCGCAAGCTGTCGGCAGGCATCCTGGGTCAGGTGAGCGGCCGGTGCCCCGGTCCCGGGCCGCGGATCCACCAGATCCACCAGATCCAACAGATCCCCCAGTCATCCGAGAGTTCCCCAGCATCCGAGAAGGAGCAGCCACATGACCGTCCCGCTGTGGGGCTGGCTCGCGTTCGGCGCGGTCGTCGTCATCATGTTGACGATCGACCTGCTCGCCCACCGCGGCGCACATGTCATCAAGTTCAAGGAAGCCGCGATCTGGTCCGCCGTCTGGGTGGGCCTCTCGCTGATCTTCGCCGGCGTCATCTTCGCCACCATGGGCTCCGAGGCGGGTGTCGAGTTCACCACCGCCTGGTTGCTGGAGAAATCGCTCTCCGTCGACAACCTGTTTGTCTTCGCCCTGATCTTCGGGTACTTCGCGGTGCCCCGTGAGTACCAGCACCGGGTCCTGTTCTACGGCGTCATCGGCGCGCTGATCTTCCGCGGCATCTTCCTCGCCGCCGGCGTCGCGATCGTCAACCAGTTCACGGTGATCCTGTTCGTCTTCGCGGCGGTCCTCATCTACAGCGCCTTCAAGCTGCTGCGCGAGCAGGACGACGAGGACGCCGACATGAGCAAGAACATCGGCGTGCGCCTGCTGCGCAAGTTCTACCCGGTGTCGGACGAGTACCACGGCACGAAGTTCTTCATCAAGGAGGCCGGCAAGCGGGTCGCCACCCCGCTGCTCGCGGTGGTCGCCGCCATCGAGGCCGCCGACCTGATCTTCGCCGTCGACAGCGTCCCCGCGGTGCTGGCGGTCAGCGACAACACCTTCATCATCTACAGCTCGAACGCCTTCGCGATCCTGGGCCTGCGGGCGCTGTACTTCCTGCTCGCCGGGCTGTTGAAGAAGTTCCACTACCTGGGCAAGGGTCTGGCATTCATCCTCGCCTTCATCGGCGTGAAGCTGATCCTGCAGGCCTCGCACAAGATGATCTCCACCTCGATCCCGGAGATCCCGTCCTGGGTCTCCTTGATCGTGATCGTGGTGGCCCTGGCGGTCTCCATCGTCTGGTCGATCCTCAAGCCCCTCCCCGAGGAGGAGGACGAGGACACCGGGACCGAACAACTCGCCGGACCCGACGGGCCGGACGGCGGTGGTGGTGCGATCACCTCGGCCGGCGACGGACCCGGCGCCGATCTGCCGGGCAGCGGGGTCAACCCCGGCGGGCCGGGTCTGACCAAGACGCCGCCCTCGCGCGAGTAGTCCACACGATCCGAACGGGCCGTTCCCTCACCGGGAGCGGCCCGTTCGGCGTTCCGGGGGCAGGAGCAGAATTCGGTGCAGAACGGCTGTCGATCCGGAACCGGCGCTGCGTCATGGGTGCGGACGGGCCGCACGGCCCGGCACATCGCGATGGAGGAGACCCGCCATGGAGTACATGATCCTGATCTACCGCGAGGAGACGGACGCGCCGGAGCCGGGCACGCCCGAGCACGGGCAGATGATGGCCGGCTGGCTGGCCTTCAACCAGCAGCTGATCGACAGCGGCCACTGGGTGACCGGCGGCGGCCTGCAGCTCAGCACCAGCGCGACGACCGTGCGCCGGTCCGGCGGCGCGGTGGACACCCTGCTGGACGGCCCCTACGCCGAGACCAAGGAACAGCTCGGCGGCTTCTACCTGGTGAGGGCGGACGATCTGGACGCTGCGCTCGAGCTGGCGAAGGCAGTACCGCTGCCGGACGCTCTCGTGGAGGTCCGGCCGCTGACCTACCGGCCGGACGCCGGCTGAACCGGATGCCGGCCGACCAGGGGCCGGCGGCGCCGGGAACCACCCACCAGGCCCTCACTGCCGCGGTCCGGGAGGACGGCGGGCGGTTGATCGCCCTGCTCACGGCGCGGTTCGGCGACCTGCACCTGGCCGACGAGGCCTTCCAGGACGCAGTGATCACGGCCGCCGAGCGCTGGCCCGCCGACGGCGTCCCGGGCCGGCCGGTGGCCTGGCTGCACACGGTGGCCGCGCACCGGGCGATCGACCTGCTCCGCCGGGCGGCCGCCGCCCGGCGCAGGTGGGCGGCGGCCGCGCCCGACCTGTACGACTCCGACACCGACGACTTCGCGGCCGGGGAGGTGGTTCCGGTGCAGATCGAGGACCACCGGGAGACCGGGGACGAGCGACTGCGGCTGATGCTGCTCTGTGCGCACCCGGCGCTGGCCGCCGACGTGCAGGTGGCGCTGACGCTGCGCCTGGTCGGCGGCCTGAGCACGGAGGAGATCGCCGCGGCGTTCCTGGTGCCGACCGCCACCATGGCGCAGCGCATCGTCCGGGCAAAGAAGAAGATCCGGGACGCCCGCATCCCGCTGGTGGTGCCGGCCGATCCGACCGAGCGGATCGGTGCGCTGCTCGACGTGCTGTACCTGATCTGCAACGAGGGCTACCTGTCCCGTGGGGACGGTGCGGTGACCAGGGTGTCGCTGACCGACGAGGCGATCCGGCTGACCGCGCTGCTGCGGGACCAACTCGACCCCGACACCGCCACCGCCGCAGGAGCACTGGCCGAGGTGGAGGGGCTGCTGGCCCTGCAACTGTTCCTGCAGGCGCGGTCGGCGACCCGGGTGTCCGGCGACGAGCTGGTGCTGCTGGACGACCAGGACCGCACCCGCTGGGACCTGCCGATGATCGACCGGGCACGGCGGGTGCTGGCCGCGGCCCTGCACCGGCGCAGTCCCGGACCGTTCCAGCTGCAGGCGCTGATCGCCGAGCAGCACGCGATCGCACGCACCGCGGCGGACACCGACTGGCCGGCGATCGCGACGTTCTACCGGCACCTCGCCCGGGTCCGTCCGGGACCGGTGGTCACGTTGAACCATGCGGTGGCCGTGGCGATGGCGGACGGCCCGCGGGCCGGGCTGGCGCTGCTCGACGGGATCCGCGAGCTGGACGACTACCACCTGTTCCACGCCGTCCACGGCGAACTCCTGCTCCGCGACGGCCGTACCGACGACGCACGTGCTGCCCTGCGGACGGCACTGGACCTGGCCCGCAACCCTGCCGAGGTGCGGCACCTGCGCCGGCGGATCAGCGACTGCGGCTGACCGCCCGGTCGGCCAGCGCCGACAGCACCTCACGGTGGGCCGGTCCGGTGCGGATCGTCAGCTCCACCCGGCCGTCCGCGGCGTGCAGGTCGAAGGTGAAGAAGGAGCAGCAGGAGGTCTCCCGCACCGCGAGCCCCGCCACCCGGGCCGCCACTCCGGCGTCCGGGCGCAGCTCCAGGCGCACCTCGTCCGGCCCGGCGTGCACGGCCAGCACATCAGTGGCGAACACCTCGTCGAACTCCGCCGCGCGCAGCGGCTGCTCGGTGGTCGGCAGGGTGCACGCGGACGGCACCCAGCCGGGGCCCGTCCCGGGCGACTCGGCAACGGTCATGTGCGACGGTAACCCTGCGGTGGCCGGACGGCAGGGTCCGGCATGATCGGACCCGATGCCCAGGTCGCCCGTGTTCACCACCACCGCCCGACGCGCCCGGCTGCTGACCCGGCACCACCTCGCCGCCGAGCACCCGGCCGGTTCCGTCCTCGCCGCCGCCGACGGCGTGCTGGGGCTGCACGCGACCGACCCGGCGTCCATCTCGCTGTCGGTGCTGGCCCGCGATCCCCACCTGACGATCGAGGGCGTCGGCACGGCGCTGCACGACGACCGGTCCGTGGTCCGGATGATGGCGATGCGCCGCACGCTGTTCGTGGTGCCGATGGCCTCGGTGCCGGTGGTGCACGCCGGTGCGTCGCTGGGGGTGGCCGCCCGCACATGGCGGCGCCTGGAGTCGCTGCTGCGCGGGCCCACGGATCCGGAGCTCGGCGACATCGACCTCACCGCCTGGATCCGGTCGGTGGCCGACGGCGCGGCGGCCGCGGTGGAGCAGCTGGGCGTGGCCACCGCGGCCGAGATCGTCGCCCTGGAGCCACGTCTGCGCACCGCGATGCTGCCGACCGGCAACCAGCCGTGGGACGCCCGGCAGGCTATCACCAGCATGGTGCTGGTCGGGCTGGGCTGCGAGGGCCGGATCGTCCGCGGCCGGCCGCAGGGCGACTGGGCCTCGCGCCGGCACCGCTGGGAACCGGGCCGCGCGTTCTGGCCGGACGGGCTGCCCGAGCTCGACCCGGCGGACGCCCGGCGGGACCTGGCCGGGTTGTACCTGCGACGGTTCGGCCCGGCCACCGAGGCCGACGTGAAGTGGTGGACCGGCTGGAACCTGGGCGAGACCCGCGCCGCCCTGGCCGCTCTCGGCGCCGTCGAGGTCGAACTGGAGGGCAGTGCGCCGGGCTTCGTGCTGCCCGGCGACCTGGATCCGGAGCCGACACCCGCACCGGTGGCGAACCTGCTGCCGGCCCTGGACCCGACTGCGATGGGGTGGAAGGACCGGGACTTCTACTTCGACATCGACCGCACGCCGCTCTTCGACCGCAACGGCAACATCGGGCCGACGATCTGGTGGAACGGCGGCGTGGTCGGCGGGTGGACAGTCCGCAAGGACGGCGAGGTGGCGCACCGGCTGCTGACCCGGATCGGCCGGGCCGGCACCGCGGCCGTCGCCGCGCAGGTGGCGGACCTGCAGGTTCGGCTGGGTGGCCGCGGTGTCGTACCGTCCTTCCGGACACCGCTGGAGAAGGAGCTCGCCGGATGACCCGACGTTTCCGGCTGGGCGTCGACATCGGCACCAGCTCGGTGAAGGTCGCCCTGCACGACCAGGAGTCGCAGCAGCGCACCGCATTCCGCTCCTCGCACTACCCCTCCGCCCATCCCGCACCGGACCGGGTCGAGCAGGACCAGGACGACTGGTGGCGGGCGGTGGGTGAGGCGCTCACCGCGCTGCTGCACCACCATCCCGCGGTCACCGCCGGCAACTCGGTCATCGGGCTGACCGGCCAGATGCACACCACCACGCTGCTGAGCGCCGACGACCGGCCGCTGCGTCCGGCGATCCTGTGGTCCGACCGCCGGGCCGCCGAGCTGTGTGCGGCGTACAACGCGGCGCACCCGGAGCACGTCGACGTCACCGGCAATCCGCTGCTGGCCGCCTTCACCGCGGCCCACCTGCGCTGGCTCCGGGCGCACGAACCGGAGGTGCTGAGCCGGACCCGGAAGGTGCTGGTGCCCAAGGATCTCGTCCGGCTGCGGCTGGGCGCCGGGTACGCCACCGAGCCGGCGGACGCCTCCGCGACCGCCCTGCTGGACACCCGGTCCGGGCAGTGGGACTCCGATCTGGCCGCCGGCTGCGGGATCGACCTCGACCGGCTGCCGCCGGTGCTGCCCTCGGCCGCGGTGACCGGCGAGATCGCGGCGCTCCCGGACGGCGACCCGGTGCTGCGCCGGCTGCTCGGCTCCCCGGTGGTCGGCGGGGCGGGGGACCAGGCCGCCCTCGGCATCGCCCTGGACGTGACAGCACCTGGTGCGCTGGGACTCTCGCTCGGCACCTCCGGAGTCGCGATCTCGGCGAGCGACCACGCCGTGCCCGGCGCCTTCCGGCATGCGCTCCCCGACACCTGGCTGCGCCTGGACTCCATCCACGCCGCCGGTCTGGCGCTGACCTGGTGGTCCGGGATCGCCGGACGCAGCGTGGACGACCTGCTGGCGGAGGTGGCCGGCGCGGGCACGGGCGGTCCGGTGTTCGTGCCGCACCTGCAGGGCGGCCGGGACGGCGACCACGCCGCGGGCGGATCCTTCACCGGGCTGCGCGCCGATCACACGCGGGCCGACCTGACCCGTGCCGTCCTGGCCGGGGTGGCCGGCGAGATGACCGGCCTGGCCGCCGCTGTCACCGACGGCGTGCTGCCGGCGCGGGTAGCGGCCGGCGGCCGCGGCGCCTCCTCACCGCTGTGGCGATCGCTGCTCGGCGCCGCACTGGGCCGCGAGATCCTGCCGGCCGACGGGGATTCCGCCGACGGTGCTGCCCTGCTCGCCGGTCATGCGGACCTCTGACGCGCAGTCACACCACCACCCCGCCACACCAGCAACGAAGGAGCACCCCCGTGAAGGCCGTCCTGTTCACCGCGCCGGAGACCATCGAGATCGGCGAGCTGCCGGACCCGACCCCAGGCCCCGGCGAGGTGATCGTCGCGCCGGCCGCCGCGGGCATCTGCGGTACCGACATCCACATCCTGGAAGGTGATCTCGCCCGGTCCTGGCCGACGGTGCCCGGCCACGAGTTCGCCGGCACCGTGGTCGCCGTCGGCGCGGGCGACAAGGACGACCTGTTCGGGATCACGGTCGGCGACCGGGTCGCGGTCGACCCGTCGCTGTACTGCGGGCAGTGCTACCAGTGCCGCCGCGCCCGCGGGAACCAGTGCGAGCGCTGGGGTTCGCTCGGGGTGACCGCACCGGGTGGCGCCGCCGAACTGGTCGCCGCCCCGGCAGCGAACTGCGTCCGACTGCCGGAGCACGTCGACACCCGGGACGCCCCGCTGATCGAGCCGCTGGCGTGCGCCATCCGGGGGTACGACGTGCTGCGGATGGCACTGGCGGACCACGTGCTGATCTACGGCGCCGGCACGATGGGCCTGATGATGCTGCAGCTGGCCAAGAAGGCCGGCGCGGCCACCGTGACCGTGCTCGACCGGAACACCGGGAGACTCGCCGGCGCAGCGGATCTCGGCTGCACGGCGACGGCGACCTCGGCCGACGAGGTGGCCGGGGACCACCCGCGCGGGTGGGACGTGGTGATCGACTGCTCCGGCGCGGTCCCGGCGATCGAGGACGGCCTGACCCGGGTCGGTCGCGGCGGCACCTACCTGCAGTTCGGCGTCTCCGCGACGGACGCAGTGGCACGGTTCAACCCGTATACCGTGTACCACCAGGAGATCACCATCGCCGGGTCGATGGCGGTGCTGCACAGCTTCGAGCGGGCGGCGGACCTGTTCGCCACCGGGGTGATCGACCCGGCCGACTTCATCACCCACCGGATCCCGATGGCCGACTACGCCGCGGCGGTCGACCTGTTCCGGGCCGGCACCGGCCGCAAGGTGCAGGTGGTCACCGGCTGAGCGCGCGCCGCCGGCCGGCCCAGCACCGTCACCGGCTGAGCGCGCGCCGCCGCATCCGGACGGCGAGCAGGCCGAGCAGCACGGCCAGCACGCCGAACCCGGCACCGACCGCGCACACCGCACCCCAGCCGCCGTGCGTCCAGGCGAGTCCGGCGACCGCCGAGCCGACCACGCCGCCGAGGAAGTAGGTCGCCATGTAGGCCGCGGTCAGCCGGCTGCGGGCCGCCGGGTCGAGCGCGTAGATCTCGCTCTGGTTGGTGATGTGCAGGCCCATCGCCGCCAGATCGAGCACCAGGATGCCGACGATCAGCGCCCAGAGGTGCGTGCCGCCGAGCAGCAGCGGGGCCCAGGCCAGGACCAGGACGGTGGTGGTGACCAGGGTCAGCACCACCGGGCCGAACCGGTCGGTGATCCGGCCCGCCACCATCGCCGCCGCCGCGCCACCGGCCCCGATCAGCCCGAAGGAGCCGATCACCGCGGTGCTGTAGCCGTAGGGCTCCGCGCTCAGCAGGAACCCGAGCGGCGTCCACAGCACGCTGAACCCGCCGAAGAGCGCGAAACCCAGCGCCGCCCGGACCCGCAGCACCGGCAGGTCGCGGACCAGCGCCCCGATCGATGCGAGCAGCGCCCGGTAGCTGCCGGTGACCAGCGGCTTCGACCGCGGGACCACCCGCAGCGCCGCCGCTCCGGTGACCAGCACCAGTCCGGCGCCGACGAAGTAGACCGCGCGCCAACCGCCCCACTCGCCGATCCAGCCGGCCACCGTGCGGGCCAGCAGGATGCCGAGCAGCAGACCGCTCATCACCGTGCCGACCACCCGGCCCCGGGTCTGCTCGGGCGCCATGTTGGCTGCGGTCGCCACCGTCAGCTGGGCCACGCAGGCGGTCAGCCCGACCAGCACCACGGCGATGTCCAGCAGCACCAGCGACGGTGCCAGCGCCACCCCGACCTGGGCCAACGCCAGCAGTCCGAGCAGCACGCCGAGCGCCTTGCGCCGGTCCACCCGGTCGCCGAGCGGCACCAGCAGCAGCAGCCCGACCACATATCCGATCTGGGTCAGCGCGATGGTGATCGAGACCGCCTGCTCGCTGACCCCGAGATCGGCCCGGATCTCCTCCACCAGCGGCTGCCCGAAGTACAGGGTTCCGGCCGCCACCGCGGTGACCACCGCGAACAGCAGCACCACCGGACCCCGCAGCGCGGTGGTCCGGGTCGGTGTTGTCGTCATCTCATCCGACCCTTTCCGGCGATGTTCCGTCGCGTTCCTGAGGATGGAACACTGTTCCAATGTCTGCCGCCGCCGCGTCCGAGCCGCTGAGCTACCTCTACGTCCCCGGTGATGCACCCGCCCGCTTCGCCGGCGCACTGACCAAGGGCGCGGACGCGCTGGTGCTGGATCTCGAGGACGGGGTGGCGCCGGCGGCGAAGGAGGCCGCGGTCGCCGCAGTGGCCGCGTTCCTGCAGCAGCCCGGCGGCATCGGCGAGCCGCAGATCTGGGTGCGGATCGACCCGTCGCGGATCGGCACGGACCTGCCGCTGCTGGTCCACCCGCGGCTGGCCGGGCTGTTCGTGCCGAAACCGGAGGACCCGCGTGACCTGCTGGAACTCGACGTCCGGCTGTCCGGCCTGGAGTCCGCGGCCGGACTGGCCGAGGGCACCGTCGGCCTGGTCCCGCTGATCGAGTCGGCCGCCGGGCTGCTCGCGGTGGCGGCGATCGCCCGCTGCCCGCGGGTCCGCCGGCTCGGCATGGGCGAGGCGGACCTGCGCGCGCAGCTGCGCCTGCTGCCCGGCCCGGACGAGATCGAGCTGCTGCCCGCACGGTCCGCCGTGGTGGTCGCCGCCGCGGCGGCGGGCCTGCCCGCGCCGATCGGATCGACCAGCACCGACTTCCGCGACCTGGACCGACTCGCCGTGACCACCGCCCGGTTGCGCGCGCTCGGCTTCGGCGCCCGGACCGCGATCCACCCGGCCCAGCTGCCGGTCCTGCGGGCCACCTTCACCCCGGACGAGGCCGCGATCGCCGCTGCGCGAGCGTTGGTCGACGAGTTCCGTCGCGCCGATGCGGACGGTCGCGGTGCGGTGGTCGGCGCCGACGGCACGATGATCGACCTGGCCGTGGTGCGCGCGGCGCAGACCCTGCTCGGGCCGGGCCGCTGAGCCGGTCGCGGGCACCGCGGTCAGCGGACGATCCCGGCGGCCCGCAGGTCCTCCACCGCTTCCCCGCTGATCCCGACCTCGGCGAGCACCGACGTGGTGTCCTCGCCGATCGGCCGGCCGGTGTGCCGGACCCGGCCCGGCGTCTCCGACATCCGCCACAGCACGTTCTGCATCCGCAGTGGCCCGAGCTCGGGATCCTCGACGGTGGTGATCATCTCGCGGGCCGCCACCTGGGGGTCGTCCAGCAGATCGGACGGAAGGTAGATCGGTGCCGCGGCCGCACCGGCGGCGGCGAACGCGGCGATCACCTCGTCCCGGTCCCGGGCGGCGATCCACGGCACGACGTAGGCGTCGAGCTCATCGGCGTGCTCGGCCCGCTGCCGGCCGGTGGCGAACCACGGTTCCTCGGTCAACGCGCCGCCGCCGACCAGGTGCATGACCCGGGCCGCGATGGTGTCCGCACTGGTGGAGATGGCCACCCAGCTGTCGTCCCGGGTGCGGTAGACGTCGCGCGGGGAGTTGTTGACCGACCGGTTGCCGGTGCGCGGCTGGTCGGTGCCCAGCTGGTCGGCGATCAGCACACCGGGCCCGACGGCGGTCATCATCGGCTCCAGCAGCGAGAGGTCGATCACCTGACCGGTGCCGCCGCGGGCGTCCCGGTGGTAGAGCGCGGTCAGCACCGCCGAGGATCCGGCCATGGCCGCGATCGAGTCCGCCAGGCCGAAGGACGGCAGGGTGGGCGGGCCGTCGGGCTGCCCGGTCAGTGCGGCGAAACCGCTCATCGACTCGACCAGGGTGCCGAAGGCCGGCCGCGCGGAGTACGGCCCGGTCTGCCCGAAACCGGTGATGCGCAGCAGGATCAGGCCCGGGTTCTGCTCGGTGAGCCGGTCGTACCCCAGCCCCCAGCGCTCCAGCGTGCCGGGCCGGAAGTTCTCCACGACGACGTCCGCGGTGGCGGCCAGCGCCCGGAAGACCTCGGCACCCTCGGGCTTGCCGAGATCGAGGGCCACTGTGCGCTTGTTGCGGGCGACCATCTTCCACCAGAGCTGCACGCCATCCTTGGCCGGACCGTGCCCGCGCATCCCGTCGCCGCGCTGCGGGTGCTCGATCTTGATCACATCGGCGCCGAAGTCACCCAGGATCTGGCAGGCCAGCGGCCCGGCCAGGATGGTGGAGATGTCCAGCACCCGCAGGCCGGCCAGCGGTCCGTCGGACGGCACGGTCACCGCCGGCTCCGGGAGGGCGGGATCCTGCTGGGTGACGGACGACGACATGCGGGGCGCTCTCCTCGGGGATTCCTGGCGGCTGATCGACCACCCGCGCAGGATTGGAACGACGTTCCACACAGTGGATCACAGACTGTTGTCCTGAGGGAAGCAAACCGCTAGCGTTGTCACAGAGAACGGGACACTGTTCCAACAAGTGGAACACGGGGGTGGAGCGGCGATCCCGTCGCCGCTGGCACCGCCCGCCCGACCCGGTCTCCCGCCCCCGAAGGAGTTCGTGCGTGACGGACGTGCTGACAGATCTCGACCCGAGCCCGCTCGAGAAGGTGCTCGGCCCGCTGGGATCGGCGACGGTGCACGACCTGGCACGTCCCTACCGGACCGGCATGCCGCAGTCGCCCAACCACCCGAAGTACACCCACGCGTTGACCCGCCGGCACGGCGACATGTGCCGCGCCGACGGCGCTTCCGCCGCGGCGGACATCATCAGCATGGGCACGCACGTCGGCACCCACATGGACGCCGTGGCGCACGTCTCGCAGGACGGCAAGCTGTTCGGCGGTGCCGACGCGGCGACCGCCCAGACCGGTGGACTCTTCACCGATCTCGGCATCCACGCGGTGCGCCCGCTGCTCACCCGCGGTCTGCTGCTGGACGTCCCGGCCGCCCTCGGACTGGACCAGCTGCCCGGTGGGCACGAGATCACCGTCGAGCAGCTGGATGCCACCTTCGAGCGACAGGGCGTGCGCCCCCGCCCGGGCGACGCGGTGCTGATCCGCAGCGGCTGGGGGAAGCTCTGGGACCAAGGGGACGCCTACGTCGGTCACGCCACCGGCGTACCCGGCATCTCCACGGCGGGAGCGGAGTACCTGGCGTCGTTCTCGCCGTCGGCCCTGGGCGCCGATTCGATCGCCTTCGAGATGCTGGCACCGGGCGCCGGCCACGGACTGCTGCCGGCGCACCGGGTGCTGCTGGTCGAGCACGGCATCAACCTGATCGAGACCATGGACCTGGAGGGCATCGCCGCCGCCGGGGACCACGAGTTCCTGTTCGTCGCGATCCCGCTGCACCTGGTCGGCGCCACCGGTTCCCCGGTCCGGCCGCTGGCCGTGGTGCTCCGATGACGGTGAGCCTGCCGGGCCCGACAGCCGGTGCCGCACAAGAACTCCCGGACGCCGGCCTGGTCGACGCGCTGGCCGGTTTCGCCACCGACGCCCTGCGGCGCGGCATCCCCGACGAGGTCGCGACCTCGGTGCAGGGCCGGCTGCTGGACGTGCTCGGCCTGTGCGTCGCCGCCCTGCCGCTGCCGACCTCGGCCGCGGCGCTGGACTTCGTGCGGGACCAGGGCGGCCCGGCGCGGGCGCTGGCGATCGGTGCCGGCCGCACCTCCGCGTCCTGGGCCGCGTTCGGTAACGGTGTGCTGGCACACAGTCTCGACTACGACGACACCCACCTGCCGTCGGTGCTGCACCCGTCGGCCTCGGTCGTCCCGGCCGCTCTCGCCGCCGCTCAGGCCGCCGACGCGGATGGTGACACCCTGCTGACGGCCATCGCGGTCGGCATCGAGGTGTGCATCCGGATCGGCATGGCCGGCTACGACCAGAACGCCGGCGCCAACCTCTGGTTCGACCACGGCCAGCACGCCACGTCGATCTGCGGTGCCCTTGGCAGTGCCGCGGCGGCCGCCGTGGCCGGTGCTCCGGCCGGGATGCCGGATGCCGAGGTCCGCGACATCGTCGCGCACGCCCTGGCCGTCGCCGCGTCCACCGCCAGCGGGATCATCGAGGCGAACCGCACCGGCGGCACCGTCAAGCGCCTGCACTGCGGCTGGGCCGCCCACTCCGGTGTGGTGGCCGCCGATCTCGCCCGGCGCGGGCTGACCGGGCCACCGACCGCGCTGGAGGGCCGGTTCGGGCTTTTCGAGGCGTTCCTCCGGGATGCCGCCGATCCGGCCGCGGTGATCGCCGGCCTCGGCACGGACTGGGCGGTGCCCGGGGTGTTCTTCAAGCCCTACCCCGCCAACCACTTCACCCACACCGTGGTCGACGCCGGCCGCGAGCTGGCCGCGCAGGGACTGCGCCCGGGGGACGTGGCGGCGGTGGAGATCGGTGTGCCGTCGGCCATCGTCCGCACCATCGGCGAGCCGCTGGAGGTCAAGCAGCGGCCCGAGACCGCCTACCAGGCACAGTTCTCCGGTCCGTACGCCTTCGCGGTGGGGTTGTTCGGCGGCAGCGGGCTCGGTGCCGGGCTGTCCGACTACACCGACGCCCTCGCCCAGGACCCGGCCCGCCGGGCGCTGATGGCCACCGTCACCGTGCGCGGCGACGCCACCTGTGACGCGATCTACCCGCACCAGTTCCCGGCGATCGCCCGGGTGCGCACGGTCGACGGTCGCGAGCTGACGGTCCAGGTCCTGGAGAACCGTGGTGGCCCCGGCAACCCGCTGACCGACGCCGAGCTGCGCACCAAGTTCACCGACAACTGCACCGCCGGCGGGCTGGGAGCCGGTGCGGCGACTGCCATCTCGGATGCTGTCTTCCAACTCCCCGGCGCCGGCCTCGACGCCCTGGACGCCGCCCTCACCGCCGTCCCCGACACCGCTTCCTGACCGCTCCCGGGGGCCGGCCGGCTGCTTCTCCGGGCGGCCCGGACAGCGGCGGAGCTAGGGTTCGTTGGCCATTTCACCGTGCTGCACACGGTTTTCGGGCCAACGAACGGGGAGTCTCACCAGAGGATGGCCTCTCGCCGCGCGCAGTGGTCGGGGTTCAGGGAGAACTACGCCTGGAAGACGCGCCGGAGGCGGGTTGCGGAGGTCGGGCTCCGGAGCACGAGTCCGGAAGTCGGCCGGCCAGGGGCATCGGTGAGTTCCCGGGCTCTCCAGACCCGCTGCGGGCTCGAGAAGGCCCCGGAACCGAAACACCCTGTCGCTGCAGGGCCCAGGAAGGTCCCGAACGAGGCTTCGCCCCTTCCCGGTCCCCTGAACTACGGCCACTGTCGCTGAACGGCCACTGACGTCAGGTGCCCGGCCCTACCAGCACCGCAGGTGACCCGAAAGGCCCGGGCGACCCCCCACTCCACCTGGTCAGGGCCTCCCCGAACCCGACCACCACCAGTGGCGACCCGGGCACCCGGCCACCCCACACTGCACCTGGTCAGGGCGTCCCTGACCCCGACCACCACGAGCGGCGACCCGAATACCCGGCCATCCCACACTCGATCTGTTCAGGGACTCCCTGGACCGGCCTACCCCAGAGGCGACCGGACCGACAGCGTTTCCCCGCTGCCAACCCCTGATCAGGGGCGTCCTGGGCCGGACCACCCGAAGGGCGACCCGGCGTTCCAGCTGGAACGCCGAACTAGCCGCGCCCGGGGATCAGGAGGGCCGGCGGAACCCGAGCGTCATGGAGAGCCGCTCGGTGGAGGCGAGGAGCTCGCTGACCGCGCGGTCCTTCTCCTCGGCGAAGCGGGCGGCGGGGCCGCACACGCTGATCACCGCGGCGGGCTTGCCGGTGCGGTCACGGACGGGCGCGGCGACGGAGGCGGCGCCGGACTGGCGCTCCCCGGTGGAGTCCGCCCAGCCGCGTTCGCGGATCAGTTCCAGGTCGGCGAGCAGCTTCGGCACGTCGGTCACCGTGGACGGCGTGATCGGCGTCAGCGCCCCGCCTCCGGCACCCAGGTAGTCCTGGATCTCCTCGTCGGACAGGAACGCCAGGAACGCCTTGGACGACGCGCCGGCGTGCAGCGGGTAGGGCACCCCGATGGACACCGACATGATCATCTCGCGGGCCGGGGTGACCTGGTCCACGTACACCCGGGTCCCGCCGGCCCGGATGGACAGCGTCGCCGTCTCCCCGGTCGCGGCGGACAGCGCCGGCAGTTCGGCGGCGGCCGTGCGGCGCACGTCGAGCCGGTCCAGTCCGGCCAGGCCGAGCACGACGGCCATCGGGCCCAGGGAGTACTTGCGGGTGTTCTCGTCGAGTTCCACCAGGTCACGGGTGCGCAGCGAGGCCAGCACCCGGTGCACGGCGGCCTTGGACAGGCCCAGCCCGGCGGCGATGTCGGTGATACCCAGCGAGGGGCCGTTGCCGCGGGTGAAGTAGAGGAGCACGTCCGCCGCCCGCTCGACCGCGGCCACGGTCTGGCTGCCCCGCTGCTCCTCCGGCGCCCCGGCGCCGACCGGGGTCAGCGGTCCGGTGTCGGTGCCGTTGGGGGCGATGCCGTCGACGGCGCTCATGCGGACGACCTCCCACCCCGGTGGACCGGCCGGTGTGCCACCGGACCGTGCGACTTCGGACCGTGCACCATCAGAAACGGACCCAGGGACGCTACCACCGCCACGTCGACCCCCGGCCCAGGAAACGATCGCTGCCGGTGGCCGTGAGCAGCCGCGACTGCACCTCGTTGGCCTTGGTGACGGCCTCGCGGTGGTCGATCGCGGTGCTGACGCCGTTCCGCATCACCGTGCGGCCGCGCACCAGCACCCGCTCGATCACGTCCGGCCCCGGACCGCCGGCCCACACCAGGTTGGCGAGCAGCATGCCGGACGGGGCGAGCGTGGTGGCGTTGCCCAGGTCGATGAGCAGCAGGTCCGCGTCCTTCCCGACCTCGACCGAACCGATCCGGTCGGCGAGGCCCAGTGCCTGCGCGCCGCCCAGGGTACCCAGCTCGATCGCCTTCTCGGCGATCCCGAAGAGGATCTCGTCACCGAACCGCCCGGCGTCGCCGCCGACCAGCTTGCGGGCCGAGTCGCCGATCCGCTGCGCCATCAGGTAGCCGCGCAGCGCCAGCCACATGTTGTGGCCGTAGGCGACGACCGGGCCGTCCAGGCCGAGGCCGATGGTGACGCCCGCGGCCTGGTAGGCCCGCGAGTCGAAGGTGACCATGCCCAGCACCAGCTCCATGTCCGGCACCAGCGAGACCGCGGCGCCGGCGTCGGCCATCAGCTGCGCCTCGCCCTCGCGGATGCCCTGGGCGTGGATGGCGATGGTGTTCGGCCCGAGCATGTCCTCCTTGGCCAGCCATTCGATGGAACCGCCGTGCCAGCCGCGCTTCTCGGCCAGGTACTTCTTGTCCATCATCGACGGCACGTGGATGTCGAACTGCTCGCCGTGCGCCACGGTCCAGTCGTAGAGGCGGTGCAGGTCGTCCGGCGTCACGTAGGTGATGCCGATCGAGGTGGCGGTCACCGACAGGGTCGGCGAGTTCCACTCGGCCGCCAGCCGGTCGGTCTCGGCCAGCCCGACGTCGACGCTCTCCCGCATCCCCGGCGGCACCGCGTTCTCGTCGTTGACCGTCAGCCGGGCCGCCCGCGCCCGCAGGCCGGCATCGGTGAGAGCACCGAGAACACCGTCCATGGAACGGGTGTCGACGTGGGTGAAGTGGTCGTCGGCGGTGGTGGTGACGCCGGAGCGGAGCAGGTCGAGCACCGGGGTCATCGCGGACCAGTAGGAGTCCTGCTGCCCGGCGGCGCCGGTCATCGGGTAGTAGAAGCCGAACAGTCGCTCCTCGAACCGGGTGCCCTCGGCCATCGACCGGATGCAGCCCTGCACCAGGTGGGTGTGCGTGTTGACCAGGCCCGGCATGATCAGATGCCCGGCGCTGCCGGCGGTCTCGGCCGCGACGAACGGGGACTCCCCGCTGCCCACCCCGACGATGATGCCGGCCCGGATCGCCACCCAGCCGTCGGTGAGCACCCGGCGTTCCGGGTCGACGGTGAGCACGGTGCCGCGCAGCAGCAGGTCGCAGGTGTTCTCGGTCTGTTCGAGGTCGTCGGGCATCGCAGGCGGTTCCTATTTCTCGTGACGGAGGGAAAACTCTGTAGATCAGGAGCGGAGCAGCAGGTCAGGAGGAGACGGTGACCGACCCGGGGTGGTGGCAGGCGGCCATCACCCCGGACCCGACATCGGCCAGTACGGGCCGGGTGTCGAGACAGACCTGGGTCGCCGCCGGGCAGCGGGCGGAGAACGGGCAACCCGCGTGCGGGTTGACATCGCCGACGTCGCCGCGCAACGGGATCGGGGTGCGGGCGGCCTCGAGCTCCGGATCGGGCAGCGGCACGGCCGAGATCAGCGCAGCGGTGTACGGGTGCTGCGGGTGGGTGAGCAGCTGCTCCGCCTCGCCCACCTCGACCACCCGGCCCAGGTACATCACCGCGACCCGGTCGGCCAGGTGCCGGATGACGCCGACGTCGTGCGAGACCAGCACGGTGGTCATGCCGTACTCCTCGCGCAGGTCCTGCAGCAGGTTGACGATCTGCGCCTGCACCGAGACGTCCAGCCCCGACATGGGTTCGTCCATCACCACCACGGTCGGCCGGGTGACCAGCGCGCGCGAGATCCCGACCCGCTGTCGCTGGCCGCCGGAGAGCTCGTGCGGGTAACGACCGGCCACGCCCGCGGGCAGACCGCAGGCGGCCATCACCTCGGCGATCGCGTCGGCGCGGGCCTTCTTGTCGAGATCGGTGAGGTTCTCCAGCGGCTCGGAGATGGTCTGCGCCACCGTCCGTCTCGGGTCCAGCGAGCCGAAGGTTTCCTGGAAGACGAACTGCACGTACGCGCGGTCCCCGGCCCGCCCGGCCGGCGCCGGCTCCCCCGGGTGCAGCGCGACCTCGCCGCCGGTGGGCCGGTCCAGCCCGGCCAGCAGCTTGGCGAAGGTGGACTTGCCGCAGCCGGATTCGCCGACGATGCCCAGGGTCTCGCCGACCCGGATCCTCAGGTCGATCCCGTCGACGGCCTTGGTGACGCCGCGCCGGGTGGTGAAGTACCGCTGCACGCCGGCGGCGTCGACGGCGACCGGACGGTCGTCGGACGCGGCGTCCTTCTCGAGCGAGGGTGTGGCGGGGGCCTCGACCTCGGGCAGACCGGACTCCGGGGAGATCGGTGCGTCCACCACCGGCACCGCCTCGGCCTCCGGGAAGTGGCAGCGCACCTGGTCCCGCGCGACGGTGCCCTCCGCCGTGGCGACACCCAGCTGCAGCAGCGGCATCTCGGTGTGGCACCGGTCCTGCACCCGGCCGCAGCGCGGGGCGAACCGGCAGCCCTGCGGGAACCGGCCGATCTCCGGCGGGCTGCCCGGGATGGAGGCGAGCCGGCCGGCCCGTTCGTCCAGCCGGGGGGTCGCCTCGAGCAGGGCCCGGGTGTACGGGTGCCGTGCCGCGCGCAGCACCGCCCGGGTGGCGCCGGACTCGACGACCTGCCCGGCGTACATCACGACGGTGCGGTCGCTGATCCCGGCGACCACGCCCAGGTCATGGGTGATGATCAGCACGCCCATGTCCCGCGCCGCCGCGAGATCCTTGATCAGTTCCAGGATCTGCGCCTGCACGGTGGCGTCCAGGCCGGTGGTCGGCTCGTCGGCGATCAGCAGCTTGGGGCGGTTCGCCAGCGCCATCGCGATCATCACCCGCTGCTGGGTGCCGCCGGACAGCTCGTGCGGGTACTGGGTGAGTCGCAGCGCCGGGTTGACGATGCCGACCTCGGTGAGCAGCGAGACCATCAGCGGCTGCAGCTCGGCCCGCGGGACGCGGCGGTGCAGCCGGATCGTCTCCGCCAGCTGCGCACCGACGGTGTGGTACGGGTTCAGCGCGGTCATCGGGTCCTGGAAGACCATGCCGATGCCGTTGCCGCGCACGGCCCGCACCTGGCGCGGCGACATGGTCGCCAGATCCTTGCCGTCGAAGGTGATCCGGCCGGACGCCAGCCGCACCGGCGCGCGCAGCAGGCGGAGCACCGACAGCGCGGTGAGCGACTTGCCGGACCCGGTCTCGCCGACCAGGGCGACCACCTCGCCGGGCGCCACCGTCAGCGAGACCCCGTCCACCGCACTGGTGCTGCGGCCGCGTCGGTCGATGACGGTGTGCAGGTCCTCGACGGCGAGCAGGGTGCCCGCTCCCTTGTCCGGCTCGAGGACTGCGGTGGTCGCGGAGGTGGTCGACGTGTTCATGGTGCTGGGGTCCTCACTCGTGCTCCGCCCGCGGCGGCGGGATCGTGGCGCGGTCCCGGCTCCGGCGGTGGCCGGACCGGAGGTCGTGGCGGCGGTCATCGGAGTCTCGGGTTGAGCACGGTGCGCAGGGTGCGGCCGAGCAGGTTGGCGCAGAGCACCGCGATCATCACGGCCAGCCCCGGCAGGATGCAGTTCCACGGGTTGGTGATGATGAAGGCCCGGCCGGAGGCGAACATCGTGCCCCAGTCCGCCGTCGGCGGCTGGATGCCCAGACCCAGGAAGGACAGCGCACTCTCCAGCAGCAGCACGCCGGCCACCTGGAAGGTCCACAGCACCAGCGCCGGGGAGCTGACGTTGGGCAACACGTGCCGGAAGACGATCTTCATCCCGGAACTGCCGGCCGCCCGGGCGGCGAGCACGTAGTCCGCGTGTTTGACCCGCAGCACCTCGGCCCGCACCACCCGGGCGAACTGCACCCAGCCGAACAGCGTCAGCACGAACAGCAGCGACGGGATCGAGTTGCCCTGCACGGTGATGACGACGAGGGCGAGCACGACGTAGGGGAAGGCCATCTGCGAGTCGGCCAGCCACATGACGACCGAGCCGACCCACTTCGGGTACATGCCGGCCAGCAGGCCGACGATGGTGCCGACGATCGCGCTGATGGTCGCGGCGGACAGCGACAGGGCCAGTGCGGTGCGGGCGCCGTAGACGAGCCGGGTGGCCATGTCCCGGCCGAGCTCGTCGGTGCCGAGAAGGTGCGTCGACGACCCGCCGGGCAGCCAGGACGGCGGCAGCAGCGGGTTGATCAGGTCCTGGTGGTTCGGGTCGTACGGGGTGATCAGCGGCGCGAAGATCGCGGACAGCCCGATCACGGCGAGCACGACCAGCGGGATGACCCCGCTGGGGCGGGTGAAGAAGGCGCGGGCCGCGGTCTGCGAGCGGTGCGGGACGGCATCGGTGGCCGCGGCGGGCGGCGGCGCGGCCGGGGCGGGATCGGGGGTGGGGAGCACGGTGACCATCAGGCGTCCGCCTTCCGGGTGCGGGGGTCGAGCCGGCGGCAGATCAGGTCGACCACGAAGTTGATGAGCACGACGAGCACGGCGACGACGAAGGTGGCGGCGGCGACCATCGGGTAGTCGCGGTTGGAGACCGAGGACACCAGCACCGGACCGATGCCGGGCCAGGCGAAGATCGACTCGACCACCACGCCGCCGCTCAGCATCGCGGCCAGGTCCAGCCCGGTGACGTTGAGCAGGGCGGTACCGACCGGGCGCATGGCGTGCCGGGAGACGACCCGCCACGGGGCGACACCCTTGGACTCGGCGGTGCGGATGAAGTCCTCCCGCATGGACTCCTGCAGGCCGGCCCGGGTGAGCTCGAGGAGCTGCGCGATGGGGTGCATGGCCAGGCAGAAGACCGGGACGATCAGCGCGGCGAACCCGGAGGAGAAGCCCTCGTCCGCCAGCGTCGGCACCAGTCCGGCCTCGACGCCGAGCAGGTAGACCAGCACCACGGCGACGGCGAAGACCGGGACGGACTGGCCGACGACGACCACCGTGTCGACGAACCGGGCGTAGATCCGGCTGCGGGTGAGCGCTGCGATCATGCCGAGCGGCAGCGCCACCAGGATCGCGAAGAGGTAGGACACGGCGATGAGACCGATGGTGGCGGGGAGCTTCTCCAGCACCAGCGAGAGCGAGTCGCCGGACATCCGGTAGGAGTTGCCGAAGTCGAGGACGACGGCGCCGCGCAGGAAGTCGATGTACTGCCCCCACAGCGGCGCGTCCAGCCCGAGCCGGACCCGGACCGCCTCCACCTCGGCGGCGGTGGCGTCGGGACCGGCCAGCGAGGAGGCCGGGTCACCGCTGACCCGCAGCAGGAAGAACAGCAGCGTCAGCACGCCGAAGATGACCAGGATCAGCCGGCCGACGGTGCGGGCGGCGAACACCCACCCGGATCCGCCGCGGAACCGGGCGCGGCGGACGGCCCGGCGCTGCGCGGCGGTGACGTTCTCCTCGGCGAGCGTGGCGAGCGGGTCGCCCGTGCTCCCGGGCGGCGCGGTCATGGTCATGCGGTACCTCCGGTGGCGGACTCGGCGGGTGTCCGGTCGAACAACTCGTGCGGCTGGTGCTGGTGCGTGGGTTCGGCGGTGTCGGGCGGCGGCAGCTCCGCGAGCTCGTGCAGGACGGCGACGACCTCGCCGGGGCGGGTGATCATCGCGTCGTGACCGCCGGGGACGGTGCGGACCGTCCATCCCGGCCCGGCGGCCCGGTCCGGGAGAGCGGAGTCCGACCCGTCGGCCCGCTGCGTCCGGATGAAGCAGTGCCGGATCGTCGAGGTGCGGTCGGTCCCGCTGTGCGGCAGACCTTCCCGGACGGCGCGGGCGGGCTGCGGGGTCAACCGGCGGCGCACCCAGGCCAGATCGTCCGGGTCCAGGCCGAGGGAGCTGCCGTCGGACGGCGGGATCACCGGGATGCCGTCCACCACGGTCTCCCGCGAGAGGAACACGTGCGCCGCGGGGTGCAGGTCCACCCCGGACTCGCCGGCCCGGGCCACCGGCCCGTCGAAGAGCACGACGGTGCGCACCTTCCCGGGCAGCCGGTCGGCCACGCCGGTGACGACGAGTGCGCCGTAGCTGTGCCCGACCAGGGTGACGTCGGTCAGTTCCTCGGCCTCCAGATGTGCTGCGACGTCATCGATGTGGGTGGACAGACCGGTGGAGGCGGTGAGCAGGTGGGCGCGGTCGGCGAGCCCGGTGAGGGTCGGCGCATGCACCTCGTGGCCGGCGGAGCGCAGGCCGGGCAGCACCCGTCGCCAGCACCAGCCGCCGTGCTGGGCACCGTGCACCAGGACGATCGGGCCGCTCATGCGCCGGCCCCGACCGCCGGGCGCCGGTGATCGGCGGCGAGATCCAGGACCAGAGCGGCGACCTCGTCCGGGCGCTCCAGCATCAGCCAGTGTCCGGAGTCCGGGAGCACCCTCGCGCGGACGCCGGGCAGTTGGTCCGCGGTCACGGCGGCGGCCCGGTGCGCGCCGGAGAACACCGCGAGCACCGGGCAGCCCGCCGTCCGCAATCGCTGCGGGCCGGGCCAGGTCATCAGGTCGCGGAAGATGTCCGCGGCCGTACCGGGATCGGCCGCGGGCAGGGCGGTTCCGGCCGGGTGCAGGTCCATCCGCTTGTGCTGCAACGCCTGCCGGCGGGCGAAGTAGCCGTCGCCCTCCAGCGGGGCCGCGATCACCTCGGGCGCGGGCGGCACCACGGCCCAGGTGGTGTCCAGCAGCACGAGGCCGGTCATCCGCTCCGGCACGCGCGCGGCGATCTCCAGCGCGACGGCACCGCCGAGGCTGTGCCCGACCACCAACAGCGGGCCCGGACCGGGCAGCCCGCGGAGCACCGCGTCAGCGAGATCGGCGATGGTGCAGGGGTTCTCCGACCGCAGCGCGGCCCGGGCACCGTGCCCGGGCAGGTCCGGCACCGTCACCGCGAGGTGCGGCACCAGCCGTGCGGCCAGCGGCCGCATGTCGGTGGCGTCGCAGAGCCAGCCGTGCAGCAGCACGACCGTCGGTGTGGCCGGGGCGGCGCTCATGTCACCCGCCGCCCATCGGGACGACGCCGAGAGCGTTGGTGATCCGGCCGACGCAGCAGTAGAACGCCGCGATCACCAGGAGTTCGGTGGCGTCCCGCTCGCCGATCAGCTCCATCAGGGTCAGCACGTCGTCCGGCCCGGCGGTGGCGGCCGCCACCTTGGCCGCCAGCAGCAGGGCCGCCCGCTCGGTGTCGTCGAACTCCGCCGAGGTCTGCGCGGTCGCCGTCAGGTCGATCGCGTCCAGTTGCTCCTGTCGCACGCCCGCCTTCAGAGCCAGTCGGCGGTGCGCGGTCTCGGCATAGGTGGCGCCGATCGACCCGGCCACCCGCACCACCACCAGCTCGTGCAGCCGCGGGTCGACCGAGAGATCGGTGCGCAGCCGGCGGACAAGGTCGATCCATCCGGACAGGACGGTGGGGGCGTGCCCGAGCGCGGCGAACAGGTCCGAGACGTGACCGAACAGGGCCACCGCCTTCGCCTCCGCCTCCGCGGTCTCCGGGTCCACGGACCAGTCCGTGACCCTGGGCACGACCCCCACGCGTCCTGCCGTCATCTCAGGCCTCGACCATGTACAGCGCGCTGTAGTACTGGTCGGTCTGGGCGTCGCACTGGGTCAGGCCACGCAGGCCCTTGCCGGCGGCGTCGATCCAGACGTCACCGCAGGCGAAGAGGAAGCAGGACTTCTCCTGCATGATCTCGGCCATCCGGTCGAGGGTCTCGGCCCGCTCCGCCTCGTCGAACTGCGAGAGCTGCTTGGTGTACAGCTCGTCGAACTCGTCGTCGGTCATGTGCAGGCCGCCACCGTCGGTGGTGAAGTAGGTGTAGGCGCGGGCGGCGTCCATGTAGGGCCGGGTGAAGAGCCCGAAGTGGTAGATGTCCGGCCGCTGCTGGCGGTTGTAGAAGTAGTCCAGCTGCAGGGTGGAGTCGGTGAGCGCGGTGTAGTCCACCTGCACGCCGAGCTGGGTGATGGCGTTGGCGAAGTACTCGCCGACCAGCCGGCGCACCGAGCCCGGGCCGGCGAAGGCGGAGGCCATGGTGATCGTGAACCGCGGGCTGCCGTCGGCCGGGGCCGGGAAGCCGGCCTCGTCCAGCATGGACTTGGCCTTCTCCGGGTCGTAGGCGAACTCGGACAGCGCGTCGTTGAACCCGGTCAGGCCGGGACCGATCAGCTGGCCGTTGTCGTTGTAGGTCGAGTTCTTCAGGACCTGCTCGACGAGTTCCTTCTTGTTGATGGCGTGCTGGAACGCCTGCCGCACGGTGGCGTTGCCCATCGGGCCGGTCTTCACCGCACCGTTCATGTCGACCTCGTCCATGAACGCGCCGAGGTCGTTGCCCTTGGTGATGTTGATCAGCGTGGCGCCGCCCGCGGTCAGCGGGGCGATGCTGGTCAGCGGCATGATGTTGACGTACTGCACGTCGCCGGCCAGCAGGCTGTTCATCTGCGACCCGGTGTCGGTCACCGACAGGAAGGTGATCTTCGTGAGGGTCGGTGTGCGCCAGGTGGTGTCGGCCTTCTCGACCACCGCGCGCTCGGTGGAGTACTCGACGAACTTGTACGGGCCGGAGCCGACCGGGGCGGCGGCGAAGGCCGCGTCCCGCGCCTCGGCATCGGCGCCCAGGCCCTCGTAGTAGGCCTTGGGGATGATGCCGATCTGCGCCGCGCGCTTGGGCATCAGCAGGTCCGGCGACGAGGTGACGATGCGCACCGTGGTGTCGTCCACCGCGGTCGCCGACTTGAAGGTGCTGATCTGCGACTTGATCGCGTAGTTCTCGCCGGAGGCACGGGTCCAGCTGAACACCACGTCCTCGGCGGTCAGCGGGCTGCCGTCGTGGAACTTGACACCGTCGCGGAGGGTGAACTCCCAGGTGGTGTCGTCGATCTGCTCCCACTCGGTGGCCAGGAACGGCCGGGGCGCGCCGGTGTCCGGCTTGACGTCGGTGAGCATCTCGTACATGTCGAACCGACGGGGGTAGCCGCCGGTGACGTGCGGGTCGATCGACGCCGGCAGGTTGCTGAGCGCGAAGCTGGCCTCCTGGGTCGGCGCGAGCTGCACGCCGGACGGGACACCGGTCATCGGGCTGGTGTCGACCGAGACCAGCTCGCTGGGGGCGACGGAGCTGCTGGTGCCGGCGGCAGCGGTGCCGGAACCCGATGCCCCGCCGGAGGTCCCGGTTCCGGTGGCGGCAGGCGTGTCGGTCGTGCCGCCGCAGGCGGCGAGCAGCAGGGTGCCGGTGGCGGCGGCGCCGAGCTGGAAGAAGCGGCGACGGTTGACCGCGCGCGCGTTGATCGTCATCGGGTGGTGTCCTCCGGTGCGGGTGAGACGGGGATGGGGACAGGGCGGGTGCTCGGGGTACTGCAGAGGTGGTGCTGGTGGCGCGGCAGGGCGGCAGTACGGGGTAACGGCAGTACGGGTGCTGTCAGGCCGGGACCGGCTGCGCAGCGGGGTGCACGACCGGCAGCAGGCCGGTCGAGCGGGACAGCGAGAGCAGTTGCAGGGCCAGCGCTGTCGGGTCGATGACGGCGACCCCGGCGGCCAGTCCCGGCGGGACGGCGACGGCGGAGCAGCCGTTGAAGACGGTGCCGATGCCCTCGGCGGCCCGGCGGACCGCGACGGCGGAGAGCCGACGCACCCACTCGGGTTCGTCCGAGATCAGCTCGATACCACCGTCGATGACGTCGGTCTCGAGCAGCAGGTGCCCGAAGCCGTACTCACCGGCCTTGCGGTGCAGCTCGTCCGCGATCGGACGGTTCCGGGTGACCGCGGTGAACGGCTGCTGCAGCGCGGCCAGGTGCGACCCGACCAGCTGCAGGATGCCGAGCACCGGTACCTGCGACGCCGCCCCCGGGATCACACCGGGGTCGAGCACGCAGTCCGGCAGCACGATGTCGGCGACGTCCGGGGTCACCGCCTCGGCCTGCGCACGCACGCAGGCGATCGAGGCCTCCACCGCGGCGGCGTCGTCCAGGGCCCGCGGGGCGTCCGGTCCGGTCAGCGGGTCGAGGTCGACCTGCAAGCCGGGGCCGGCCAGTTCCCGGTAACGGGCCTGGCGCGCACCGATCGCCTCGTCCGGCAGCCGGACGGGGGCGATCACCCGGAGCCGCAGCGGGCCGGTCACGCGCCGGCCCCCACGGTGGACTGCTCCGGGTCGGTCAGCGGGGACAGCCGGGACGACCCGGCCAGCAACAGCTCCCGCAGGTCACCGCGGTTGATCTTGCTGGACGAGTTGCGCGGCATGATGTCGATGACCGACACCGACGGCACCACCGGGGCCCGGCCGGCCACGGCGTCGCGCACCGCGGCGGCGTCGATCACCGCGCCGGCCGCCGGCTGCACGACCACGGCCAGGCCGTGTCCGTCGTCCAGCACGACGACCTCGTCGACGCCGGGCAGGTTGCCGACCAGCGTCTCCAGCTCGTACGGGAAGACGTACTTGCCGGCGACGACCAACGCGTCCTTCCAGCGGCCGAGCACCGACAGTGTGCCGTCCGGGTTCCAGTCGCCGACGTCGCCGGTGTAGAACCAGCCGTCGGCGGCGGTCCCGACGTTCGACTGGCCCTCCTCGGTCGGCAGCACGTAGCCCGGGCTGACGGCGACGCCGCGCACCCGGATCTCACCGCGGGAGCCCGCATCGGCGACCGCACCGGAGAACGGCGCGACCTCGACGTTCGCCAGCGGCGCCGGGGTGCCGGCGACGAAGTCCGCACCGTAGGCCGGCATCGAGCTGGTCAGCGTGGCGATGGTGCTGGTCTCGGTCAGCCCGTAGCTGTTGACCACCTCACCACGGTCGCCGACCAGGGCGCCGAGGGCGTCCATGATCGGGCCCGGCGTCCGCTGGCCGGTCGAGACCGCCACCCGCAGACCACGTTCCGGCAGCAGGTCGGCGACGCCGGAGGCGAGCAGCGACCGCCAGCCCGGGGCCTGCAGCGGCAGGATGGTGACCCCGTCGCGGGAGGCGAGCTCGATGGTCTCCGGGGAGACCTCGTCCAGCGCGACGATGCAGCCGCCCATCAGGATCATGCAGCGCAGCGCGCCGATGGCCACGTTGATGTTGGTCGGGCTGGCGCAGATCCACCGCTCGGAGTGCCGGGTGCGCATGCAGAGGTTCCGGTTCACCGCGTCCCAGAAGTCCGCGCCGACGCTGCGCACCATGCCCTTGGGCACACCGGTGGTGCCGGTCGAGTACTGGATCGCGGACACCTCGTCATCGGTGCGCTCCACCCAGTTGCGGGTGGCGTCCGGGGTGCCGGACACCTGCGCCAGGACCGCCGGTCCGTCCACGGTGAACAGCGGGATGCCCGTCGCCGCAGCGGCTTCCGGCGCGCCGGTCAGCTCCGGGCCGCAGAACAGCTCGGTGATGCCGGCGGTGCGGATGGCGCCGACCAGGTGCTCGCCGAGGCCGATGCCGAGCAGCACCGGGCGCAGCCCGGCCGCCTGCGCGGCCAGGTACAGCTGGATGCCGATGGTGCCGCGGTAGACGCCGATGCCGATCGCCTCGCCGGGCACCCGGCCACGGGCGCGGAAACCGGCCACCAGCTCGTCCATCCGGACACCCAGGTCGCCCCAGGTGAGCCGGCCCTCGGACGGGCTGTCGATGGCCGGGGCGTCGGCCAGCCGGTGGGCGTTGGCGGCGACCCGGGTCAGGAGGTCGGGCACGGCACGGCTCCGTTCCGTCGGGAAGTGCTGGGCAGCACCTCGGTGAGCAGGCCCTCGTCCACCGCGGTGGACCAGATCTCCTGCAGGGCGGTGTCCGCGGCCGCACGCAGGGCGGCGATGTCGGTACCCACGACGGCCCCGTCGCGGACCCGGATCTCGCCGTCCACGACGACCAGCCGGACGTCACGGCCGCTGGCGTACAGCGCGACCGTCTGGATCGGGTCGAACACCGGCCAGGTGGCGGCGTCGGCCAGCGAGATGCCGACCAGGTCGGCCAGGGCACCGGCCTCGATGACGCCGAGGTCGGGGCGGTGCAGTGCCCGGCCGCCGCCGGCGGTGGCGATCTCCAGCACCTCGGCCGAGGCCGGGGTGTGCAGCCGACCGGTGGCGATCTTGCCGAGAGTCGTGGCCAGGGTGAGTTCCTCGACCATGTCGCAGCTGAAGCCGTCGGTACCGAGGGACACCTTGATGCCGGCGTCCCGGAAGACCTGGAACGGTGAGGTGAGCGCCTCCTTCGCCTTGCGCGAGGCGCAGTGGGCGATGGTGATGCCCGAGCTCGCGGCGAGCTCGTAGTCCTCGACCGGCAGGTAGGTGGCGTGCGCGGCGATGAGCCGGTCGTCGGCCAGCCCGGCCCGCTCCAGCACCCGCAGCGGGGTGGTGCCGTACTTGCGCTGCGTCTCGGCCAGCTCGCCCGGTGCCTGGCACAGGTGGGTGGTGACCAGGCAGTCCAGCCGCTGCGCGGCCTCGGCGACGCCCTGCAGCACCGAGAACTCGTCGGTGTGCACGGCCGCTGGGCCGAGCAGCATGCGGATCCGGCCGTCGGCGGCGCCGTCCCAGGTCGCGAACATCTCCTCCAGCTCGGCGAGCTCGGAGTTCTGCTTGTCACCGCTGATGCTGTCCGGCCGCTCCGCGCTGCCGTCGCCGGCGGTGCGGTCCAGCTGGCCCAGCCGGTGCGTGACGTCCAGCGGGATGGTCGGCCCGGTCCAGGTCCGGATGCCGCTGCGGGCGGCGATGTCCAGGTAGCCGTGGATGTCGGTGGAGGCGTGGTTGACGATGGTGGTGGTGCCGCTGCGCAGCATGCCCAGCGTGTCCCACTCCATGACGGCCCGGAAGCTCTCCCGGAACCGCTCCTGGTACGCCCATCGCCACAGCCGGGACAGCGGGACGTAGAACGGCATGCCGTCCGGCAGCGGGTAGTCCTCGGAGATGCCGCGGCCGACCGGTCCGGCACCCACGTGGGTGTGGGTGTTCACCAGGCCGGGCATCAGCAGCTGGTCGGCCAGCTCCACCACCTCGGCGTCGATCCCGGACAGGTCGGCGCCGGCGTCGAGCACCGCGGTGATGCGGTTGTCCTCGACGAGCACGCTCGCGCCCTCCCGGATCCCGTCCGGGGTGAGCACCCACTTCGGCCGGAACAGCCGGCGGTCGCCCATCTCAGCCCTCGCGCAGGACGAAGACGTTGCCGTCGAGGTCCTTGAACGTGGCCCACCAGCCGAACCCGGCCTTGATCGGGGCGGTGACGATCTCGACGCCCTTGGCGGTCAGCTCCTCGACGGTGGCGAGCACGTCGTCGCAGATGAAGGTGATGCCGGAGAAGAACTCGACCTCGTCGAAGATCGGCCAGTTGAGCACCATCATCGCGCCGCCGTCGACACCGCGGGTCTCCAGCCAGCGCTTGGGCAGGAAGTCCGGCATCGGGGTGTCCGAGATGGCCTCGAGTCCGACCTGCTCGGTCCAGAACGCCTTCGCCTTGTCCTGGTCGCGGACCTTGATGTTGATGCCGCGGATGGCCTTGATCACTGCTGTGCTGTCCTCTCGGGGGGTGGTACCGGAAGTGCTTGCTGTACGGGGTGTCTCGTGGAGTTGTTGTGCTCTTCGGTGCGTCGCCGGCGCCGGTTCAGCCCTGCGGGCAGTGCACGATGATGTCGGCGGCGACCGTGCAGCCGGGCACCTCGAGCGATCCCGGCGGGACCTCGAAGAAGCCGGCGGCCGGCAGGCCGTCGGTGAACGGCTCCGGCCAGACCTCGAAAAGCGTGGCCAGGTCACCGAAGTCGGTGAGGTACAGGTCGGCCTTGACGGTGTTCTCGATCGAGGTGCCCGCTGCGGCGCAGATCTTCGCGACGTCCTCGTGGATGGCCCGCACCTGGTCCACCAGCGCGCGCCGGGTGAACGGCAGTCCGTCCTGCGCGGCCACCGCCGCCGGCAGCGGACCGTCGGCCGACCGGCCGAGCTGGGTGGACAGGAACAGGAACTCGCCGGACCGGATGGCCTGCACCTGGTGGCCGATGGCCGGCAACGCGTCCGGCGCGGTGATGACCTCGCGGTCGCCACCGGCGTCGCGGCGGGCGACGATCACGAAGATCTCGACGTTGCCGCCCTTGACCCCGCCGATGCCGCTGACCGGGACGATGGCCCGGGCCGGCGGGCTGTCCGGCCAGTTCTGCTGCCAGACCTCCTCCACGGCGGGAAGGTTCCGCATGCCCTCCGGGGTCAGGTACAGCACCACCTTGACCACGTCGGCCCAGTCGGCGCCGGCCGACTCCATGGTGATACGGATCTGCCGGAGCGTCTCCGCGGTCTCCGCCGCGACCTGGTTGCCGTACCAGATGTGCTGCGGCACGCGAGCATTCGGGTGCAGGCCGGACTCGAAGTCGGTGGGGATGAAGCCGGCACTGAACAGCAGTGGGCCGGCCTCCATGCCGACCGAGTAGCCGCCCAGCGGGTTGTGCACGTCGTGCGCGTAGGCCCGCTTGCTGATCCCGGAGTCGTCCAGCAGCGAGACCAGCTGGATCTCGATCAGCGAGTCCTTGGCCACCAGCCGGTCCACCGGCAGCAGGCAGCTGGCCGGGCGGTCGTCGATCAGGAACTCGTTGCGGCCCTGGATGTACGCGTGCGCGACGTCCCGCCAGGCCTCCCAGTGCTCGACGTATGCGTTCTGCGCGGAGTCGTCGCGGACGGCGTCACCGCGGAAGGTCGGCTGCCACTGGTTGATCGAGACACCGGCCTCCAGCGAGGATCCCACCGCACCGAGGGCGGCGGACAGCCGGCGGTAGGTCTCCCGGACCTGCAGCTTGACCGGGTGCCCGGTGGTGCGCGGCAGGCCCGGGGACACCGAGGCGGCCGGTGCGACGCCGGTGGCGAAATCGACCGCGCTCATCGAGGCGGTGAAGGCGTACGGCCCGGCGGTGACCACCGAGCTGCTCGGGTACCACTCGGGGAAGTCCGCCCCGGGGACGTTGTGCGCGACGCGCTTGCTGGACACCTGTGCTGGCTCCTGGGATCTCATGTGCGGATGTGGTGCTGGTACGGCATATGGCGGGGTGGTACAGGGTGGTGCGGGCACGGCGGCATCACCCCGGGAGCGGCGGGCACTCCCGAGGTCGGCTGCGCCAGGCGTTACAGCGCCTGGCCGCCGTCGACGAACAAGGTCTGGCCGATCATCATCTGGTTGCGCGGGCTGAGCAGGAAGGCGACCGGCAGCACCAGCTCCTCGGTCTGCATGATCCGGCCGCTGGGGATCCCGGCCACGACACCGGCGGAGAAGTCCGGGTTCTCGAACAGCGCCCGGTTGACGTCGGTGAGGGTGGCGGTCGGGGCGATCGCGTTGACCCGGATGCCCTTGGCCACCCACTCCTGGGTCAGCGTCTGCGCCAGCATGCTCACCGCGGCCTTCGAGGCGTTGTACGGGGCCCAGTCGTTGAAGCCGCGCTTGGCGAAGCTGGAGCTGGTCAGCACCATGGTGCCGCCGCCGGTCATCCGGCGGGCGGCCGTGCGCGCGGTGAGGAAGACACCGCTGATGTTGACGTCCAGCACCGACCGGAAGTCCTCGGCCGGCATGTCCAGCGCCGGCTGGACCGCGGCGATACCGGCATTGGCGACGACACAGTCGATGCCACCGAAGGTCTCGACCGTCCGGTCCATGGCGGCGGCCAGCTGGTCCTCGTCGGTCACATCGGCACCGACGGCCAGGAACGTGCTGCCCTGTTCCTTGGCGGCCAGGCCGACGGCCTCCAGCTTGTCGGTGCGGCGGGCGACGCCGACCACGTTCATGCCCATCCGGCCCAGACCGAGGGCGACGGCCGCGCCGATGCCGCTGTTGGCGCCGGTGATGACCACGGTACGGCCGGCCAGGTCCAGGGCGCTGCCCAGGGCCGGGGACAGCTCGGCGGGAACGGTGGAGGTCACGACCACTCCTGCCGGGCCAGCGGGGCGCCGAGGACGCGGCGGACCAGACGGGACCGGTCCTTGGCGAGCCGGGCGTGCGCCTTCTCGTCGGGCTCGAACCCGTCAATCTCGGCGACCTTCACGACATCCTTGGCCTCGAGCAGCTCCTCGAGCACGACCACCCGGTCGCGCAGGATCCACAGCTCCTCGGTGAGGGACTCGACCATGCGGGCGACGTCCTCCACCGTGGCCTGGTGCAGGTAACTCGGCGCGGTGCGCACCATACCGGGACTTCCTTCTCTGTCTGTGTTGTCGCTATTTCTGGCAGAACTGCGAAGCGTCGGGTCAGGCGGGCTTGACGCCGCGGGTCACCCACGGGTAGTTGCCCGGGCCGACGCCGTACTCCTCGACCTCGACGAAGCCGGCGTCGCGGAAGATCTGGCCGCGGTCGATGAGGAGCGCGCCGCGCCAGAACGGCTCGCAGCGGTGGTCGGTCTCCCAGTCAAGGACGACGGATCGGAACAGCGACTCCTGCTGGGTGTACGGGGCGACGTCGCCGATGATCAGCTCGCCGCCCGGTTCCAGCACCCGGAAGGCCTCGCCGATGATCTGCTTGGCGACCGGGACCGGGACCTCGTGCAGCAGGATGAAGGCGGCGACCATGTCGAAGGTGCCCTCGTCGTAGGGCAGCTCCTCGGCCGCGGCCTGGCGCAGGTCCCACTTCCAGCCGTTGCGCGCCGCGATCAGCTTGGCGTGCCGCAGCTCGCTCTCGCCCAGGTCGACGCCGTGGATCTGCGCGTCCGGCCAGGCGCGCTGCAGCGCGGAGGCCATGCGCCCGGTGCCGACGCCGAGCTCCAGGATGTTGCGATAGGAGTCCTTGCGGCCCTCCTTGGCGGTGACGTAGCGCTGGTCGGCGAAGCTCTCGCCCGGCTTGACCGCGCCGACACCGCCGGTGGCGAAGAGCAGGTCGTAGATGTAGTCGTGGATCATGAAGCCCATCCGCGGGTGGCCCTCCCAGCCGCCGGGCGCGAGGTGGAACTCCGTGTCGGTCCAGTACTTCGGTGCCGCGACGGACTCGTCCAGCACGAGAGTGCCGCCGGCGTCGGCCTGGTCGGCGTACTCGGCCTCGATCGCCGTGACCCCGTCCTCGTAGGCCTCCAGCGCGGCGACGTACTGGTGCTCACCGGAGACCCGCGTGTAGAAGCGGTCCCAGGCGAAGGCAGCGGAGGGCTCCAGCAGCTCGTAGCCCTTCTTCAGCTTCGCCTGCGTGTTCTCCGGCAGCTCGACGCTCTCCAGGGCGGTGGCCAGGTCGGCCGCGGCCGCCTTCTGCAGCTCACGCCCGGACCAGCCGGCCATCTCTGCCAGGAAGGCGAAGTGAGCGCGTCCGCGCTGGGTGAGACCTGTCTTCATGGATCGACCCTTCTCCACGACCGTGGCCCGGTGTGCCCGGGTTGGTGCTCGGTGCTTGCTGGTGGTGCTGGTCCCGCCGCCCGGCCTCGGTGCCGGTCGACAGACTTTCCGATTCGTCCGGATTCGTTCCCGCCTGTGGAACGCTGTTCCAAATTTGAGACTGGACCTTCGCGACCGTCAGGTCAACGGCTGCGGGCGAGCGGTAACCCAGACGTAACGTCCGGGGTGACGCCGGTCGCGCCGCCTGCCGGATCGGCGACGACAGCGGCGGCCTGCGCAGCGGTCTCGGCGGCAACGAAGCTCAGCCCGAGCGCGGTCAGCAGGCCGTTGCCGGCCAGATATCCGGCCGGACCGTGGCCGGAGATGCCGACGGCGGCGCCGCCGGCCGCGTACAGACCCGGGATCGGGGCCCCGGCCCCGTCCAGCACCCGCGCGCCGTCGTCGACCCGCAGGCCGCCCTGGGTGTGGAACAGCGCCGGCTGCACCCGGACGCCGTACCAGGGTCCCTGCAGGGGTGCCGCCGGCCAGCCGGTGCGGCCGTGCGGATCGGCCGCACCGCCGGTGACCACGGTGGCCACCTGCTCGAGGGTCGCGGTGAGTGACCCGGCCGGGACGCCGAGCTGCTCCGCGAGGCCGGCCAGGGTGTCGGCGCTGCGCAGCCCGTTCATCAGCTGCGTCTGCCGGTAGTCCTCGAACACGCTGCAGGCCAGGTGGATCCGTTCGTCGAAGACCACGGCGGCGAAGGCGTCCGGCTGACCGAGCTCGAGCCGGGCGAACTCCGAGTAGCCCTGGGTCTCGTCGGCGAACCGCTCGCCGTCCCGGTTCACCACCACCCCGCCGAGCATCACGGTGGCCCAGGTGGTCAGCGTGCCGGTGCCGGCGGTCAGCCCGCCGTGCCCCTGGTACCCGTCCAGGTAGCCGGTGGCCGCTCCCAGCCGCTCGCCGATGCGCAGCGCGTCCCCCCGCGAGTGCTCGCTGCCGTGGTAGACGGCGCCGGCGATCTCCGGGATGTGCCGCTGCACCAGCTCCTGGTCGGCACCGTAGCCGTTGGTGGCGAGAAGCACCGCACCGCACCCGATCTGCTCGGTGCTGCCGTCCGGGTACTCCAGCGTCGCGACGGTCACCCCGTCGACCGCCGGGGCGACGTCGACCAGCCGCGCGGGGGCCAGCACGTCGATGCCGGCCTGCTCCACGGCGTCGGCCAGCATGCCGAGCATCGACGCGCCGGAGCGGCCGGGCACGGTGTGGCAGCGGTGCACGCTGTGCCCCGGGTAGTCGAAGTCGGTGACGAGCTCGATGGGCAGACCGATGTCGTCGGCCAGCCACTCGACGAGCCGGGCGCCCACGCCGGCGACCGTCGTGGCCACCACCTCGTCGACGTCGTCGTGCGTCTTGCGCCGCACGTCGGCCAGGAAGGTCTCCGGGGAGTCGGTGAGACCGGCTTCACGTTGGAAGCGGGAGCCCGGGCCGGGGATCATCGCAGTGGACATCGATGTGTTGTTGCTGCGCCGGAATGCCGCGCCCGCCTCGACGACGAGCACCGACAGGCCCAGTCCGTGGGCCCGCAGCGCGCCGGCGAGCCCGCCACCCGCGCCCGCCACCAGCAGATCCGGGCCCTCGTCCGGCTTCATCCGTGTTTCTCCTCGGTGTGTGCGGGGGCGGGTGATCCGCCGTTCACTGAGGACAGCTAACCTCCCATTTGTTACGGCTGTCGAAACAGCGTCCCGCACAGCGTGACAAATCGCGCCGATATGGCCCACCATCGACCCCAGATCGCCCCCAGGAGGTAGGAACGTGTCTGCAGCAGTGAGCCCGGAACCCGCATCGGTCCCGGACACCGTCATCCGCAACGTGCTCGTGGTGCACCACGGCAGCGACGAGCCGGCGGCCGGCGACATCGCCATCTCCGGCGGGGTGATCACGGAGATCGGGCCGGACCTGGCCGCCGGTCCCTCGACCACCGTCGTCGACGGTCGCGGCCGGCTGGCCTTCCCCGGCGTGGTGGACGCCCACCAGCACTGGGGCATCTACAACCCGCTCGAGGAGGACACCGCGACCGAGTCGCGGGCGGCGGCGCAGGGCGGCGTGACCACCGGCCTGACCTACTTCCGGTCCGGGCAGTACTACCTCAACAAGGGCGGCGCGTACGCCGACCTGGTGCCCGAGATGCTGTCCCTGGCGCAGGGTCGCGCCCACGTGGACTACGCCTTCCACCTGGCACCCATGTCCAAGGAGCACATCTCGGAGATCCCGGCGCTGATCTCCGAGCACGGCATCACGTCGTTCAAGATCTTCATGTTCTACGGCAGCCACGGGCTGCACGGCCGGTCGTCCAGCCAGTCCTCGTTCCTGATGATCCCGGAGGACGAGTCGTACGACTACGCCCACTTCGAGTTCGTCATGCGCGGCATCCAGGCGGCCCGCGAGGCGCTGCCGGCCGATGTCGCGGACCAGGTCTCGCTATCGCTGCACTGCGAGACGGCCGAGATCATGCGCGCCTACACGAAGATCGTCGAGGAGGACGGCTCGCTGACCGGCCTGGAGGCCTACAGCGCCTCCCGGCCGCCGCATTCCGAGGGACTGGCCGTCACCATCGCCTCGTACCTGGCGCACGCCACCGGGCTGCCGACGATCAACCTGCTGCACCTGTCCTCGGCGGTGGCCATGGAGGCCGCGATGCTGATGCAGGCGACCTTCCCGCACGTCGACTTCCGCCGCGAGGTGACCATCGGCCACCTGGTCACCAGCTACGACACCGCGCACGGCGTCGGCGGCAAGGTGAACCCGCCGCTCCGCTCGTCGGCCGATGTCGAGGCGCTCTGGACGCACGTGCTGGCGGGTGATGTCGACTGGGTCGTCTCCGACCACGCGTGCTGCAAGGCGGAGTCGAAGTTCGGCGAGGACACCGAGGACGTCTGGCTGGCGAAGTCCGGCTTCGGCGGTACCGAGTACCTGCTGCCGGCCCTGGTCACCGAAGGCTCCAAGCGCGGCCTGTCCTACGGGAAGATGGCGAAGCTGCTCTCGGCGAACCCGGCGGCCCGGTACGGCCTGCCCACCAAGGGCGCGATCGAGGTCGGCAAGGACGCCGACGTGGTGCTGGTCGACCCGTCGACCTCCTGGACCGTGCACGCCGCCGACTCCGAGAGCACCCAGGGCTACACGCCTTTCGAGGGCATCCCGATGACCGCCCGGGTCGACGACGTCTTCCTCCGCGGCACCCGGATCGTCACCGACGGCGTGGTCGTCGGCGAGCCCGTCGGCCAGTACCTGCACCGCCCCACCGGCCGCTGACCCTCCTCCCCCCCACCCGTCCCGCGAGGATCAAGATCCTCGACGCGTGTGAAGTTGCGCGAAATGGGACGGGTGGGGCAGGAGTCGCCACTTTCGTGCGCGCTTGCGAAGAAGATCCTCGCGCCGGGGGCGGGTGGGGGCGGGGTGTCGGGGGGAGCACCTAGAGTGCCGGGGTGATCGAGAACTGCGGGGCCGGGCGCCCGGACCGGGGCGACCGTGCCTGAGGGGCACACGCTGCACCGGCTGGCCCGCGAGCACCGGAAGGTGTTCGGCGGGCAGGTCGTGCACGCCGAGAGTCCGCAGGGCCGTTTCGATCCGGCATCGATCGACGGGCACACGCTGCACCGGGCCGAGGCCGTCGGCAAGCACCTGTTCCACCACTACAGCGGCGGGCAGGTGCTGCACATCCACCTCGGCCTGTTCGGCAAGTTCACCGCCGGCACCGGCGAACCGCCGGACCCCCGCGGCGCCCTGCGCCTGCGGCTGACCACCGAGGACGCCTGGACCGACCTCCGTGGGCCCACCGCCTGCGAGATGGTCGACCCGCTGCAGCTCACCGCGCTGCTCGCCCGGCTGGGACCGGACCCGCTGCGCGCCGATGCCGAGCCGGATCGTGCGTTCCACCGGATCTCGCGCAGCAGCACGGCGATCGGCGCGCTGCTGATGGACCAGAAGGTGGTCGCCGGGATCGGCAACGTCTACCGGGCCGAGATCCTCTTCCGGCACGGGGTGAACCCGTTCCGCGCCGGGAAGCTGCTGGATCGCGGGACCTGGGACGCGATGTGGGAGGACCTGGTCGTCCTGATGAAGGCCGGGGTGCGGTCCGGCCGGATCGTCACCGTCCGCCCGGAGGACCGGCCGCGCAAGCGCGGCGCGCTGAGCCGGGCCGAGGCGGTCTACGTGTACCGGCGCACCGGGTTGCCCTGCCGACTGTGCGGCACGCCGGTCGCCACCGAGGTGATGGTCGGCCGGAACCTCTTCTGGTGCCCCCGCTGCCAGGCCGTCTGACGGTCCCGGAAACGCCGGAAGCCCCGGTCGCGGTCCGTGTGGACCGGCGACCGGGGCTCCCGATCAGATCAGATGTCTCAGACGACGCTGACCGCGGTGGCCTGCGGGCCCTTGTTGCCCTGGCCGACGGTGTAGGTGACCTTCTGGTTCTCCTCCAGGGTGCGGTAACCCGTGGTCTGGATCTCCGAGTAGTGCACGAAGACGTCGGCGCTGCCGTCATCGGGGGTGATGAAGCCGTAGCCCTTCTCCGCGTTGAACCACTTCACAGTTCCCTGTGCCATTGCTGAATCTCCTTGAGAGATCGATGTCATCCGGGCACCTTGCCCGGAATCGGTAGTTGGCCATCGATGTCGAGGTCTTCGAGATTCATCGGCGCTGCACCCTGGCCCCGGGGGGTCACGGCGTGTGACACGGAAAAACAAAGAAGAACACGGATCCTGCTGTTCCAACTGTGAACAGTGTCGCACAACCCGCGACGGATGGCGAGGCCGGGCGATGGCGCACTGCGACCGGTCGGGTGCGCACCGGCGCCGCGTCGACCTCTGCCTCACCCCACGGTACGCCGCTCCGACGCCCGTACCTGCCGAAACGGCGTGACGGGCGGCACAGCGCACCGGGAGCGAGGCCCAGCGGCGCAGGAGCCGGACCTCACCAGATCCGCACGCGCTCCGCCGGATCCAGCCACAGTTCGTCGTCCGGCTGTACGTCGAACGCCGCGTAGAACTCGTCGAGGTTGCGCACCACCTGGTTGCAGCGGAACTCCGGCGGCGAGTGCGGGTCGAGCGCGAGCCGCCGCTGGACCTCCTCCGGACGGGTCTTCGTCCGCCAGGCCCGGGCCCAGTTGGCGAAGAAGGCCTGCGCCTGGGTCGCGTCCACCGGATCGCCGTCCGGGATGCCGGCGGCCATCCGCCAGGCCTGGAAGGCGATGCCCAGTCCGCCCAGGTCGCCGATGTTCTCGCCGATGGTCAGGGATCCGTTCACGTGCCGGCCGTCCGCCCCGGCCGGCGACAGCGCGTCGTACTGCGCGATCAACCGCCCGGTCAGGGCCTCGAAGGCGGCCCGGTCGTCGCCGGTCCACCAGTCCTTGAGCGCACCGGTGCCGTCGTACTTGGAGCCCTGGTCGTCGAAGCCGTGCCCGATCTCGTGGCCGATGACCGCGCCGATCCCGCCGAAGTTCACCGCGTCCGACGCGGACGGGTCGAAGAACGGGGCCTGCAGGATCGCCGCCGGGAAGACGATCTCGTTCATCCCGGGGTTGTAGTAGGCGTTGACCGTCTGCGGGGTCATGAACCACTCGTCGCGGTCCACCTCGGTGCCGAGCTTGTCCTGCTCGCGCGCCCACTCGCCCGCGGTCGACCGGCGGACGTTGCCCAGCAGGTCGTCGGCCGCGATCACCAGTCCGGCGTAGTCACGGAAGGTGGTGGGATAGCCGATCTTCGGGTTGAACGTGGCCAGCTTGTCCAGCGCCCGTTCCTTGGTGGCCTCGGTCATCCACGGCAGCGCGACGATGTTGTGCCGGTAGGCCGCCAACAGGTGACCTACCAGCTCGTCCATCCGCTCCTTGGCGGTCGGCGAGAAGTGCTGCTGCACATAGAGTTCGCCGAGCGCCTCGCCGACCGCGCCCTCGACCAGCGCGACCCCGCGTTTCCACCGCTCGCGCAGCTGCGGGGTGCCGGACAGGGTGCGCCCGTAGAAGTCGAAGTTCTCCTCGACCAGCGCGGCCGGCCCGTACGGCGCCAGGCTGCGGACCACCTTGAAGGTGAGCCAGTTCTTCCACTGCCCCAGCCGTTCGTCGACCAGCAGCGTGCGCAGCACCTCGAAGAAGCCGGGCTGCATCACCTCGACCCGGGACAGCGCCTTCTCGCCCGCGGCGATGCCCTCCCGCCAGGCCGTCCAGTACTCCGCCGGCAGCAGGTCGGTGAGCTGCTCGTAGGTCATCGGGTTGTGCGTCTGGCTGCGGTCACGGGAGCGCACCCGGTCCCAGTGCCCGGCCGCGAGATCCGTTTCCAGCGCCATGATGTCGGCGGCAACGTCGGCGGCGTCCGGGATACCGGCCAGGGTCAGCGCCCGCTCGATGTGGCCGACGTAGGCGGTCCGGATGGCGGCGTACTCGTCGGCCTTGTAGAAGGACTCGTCGGGCAGCCCGAGGCCGCCCTGGTAGAGGTGCGGGAGGTAGTGCTCCGGGTCGTCGGCGTCGTTGTCCACGGCATAGCCGAAGACGCCGGACACGCCGCCGGTCTGCAGCTCGCCGAGCAGCCGCAGGAAGCCGACCACGTCGGTGAGCGACCGCACCTTCGCCAGGTCGTCGGCGATCGGCGCGAAGCCGCGCTCCTCGACCGCGGCCACGTCCATGAAGCTGGTCCACAGGTCGCCGATCAGCTGCGACGGGCCGCCGGGCGCGCCGGGGGCCGCCGCGCACTGCTCGATGATCGTCCGGCAGGCGTCCTCGGCCGCGTCCCGCAGCTCGTGGATCGCTCCGTGGATCGACTGGTCGTCGGGGATCTCGGTGGATGCCGTCCAGTCCGCGTTGACCGCGGCGAACAGGTCGTCCTGCGGGCGCACGGTGGTGCCCTGGGTCATGCCGGTGCTCCTCTCGCTCGGCCCGGAACGTCCACGGGCCGTCCTGTCCGTCACGCTACCGCCGGTCCCGGCGGGGTGAAGCTGACACCGGTGGGGCGAGGGGTGACAACCGGGCGGGCGAGGGGTGACAACAGTCGGCTCCATGATCAGGATGTCCTCATGGACGCCCCGGACCGGCCGCTGCTCGGCCGCGCGTCGGAGCTGCGCCGGATCGACGAGGTGCTGCGGACGCTGCTGGACGGGACGGCCCCGACGGTGGTGCTGGTGTCCGGCGAGCCCGGCATCGGCAAGACGCGGCTGTTGGAGGTGATCCGGGACCAGGCCCGGGACCGCGGCATCGCGGTGGTCGGCGCCCGCTCGTCGCAGTACGAGCAGGAGCTGCCGTACGCCTGCTGGATCGACGCGCTCGGGCCGTCGGCCCACGCCCTCGGCAGCCGGGCGACGGCGCTGCGGGCCGATCTCGATCTCTTCCTGACCGACCCGGTGGCCGGTACCGCGGAGGGTGGCGGCGGGCCTGCGGGCGCCGAGGACCGGCTGCGCATCCAGGAGGCGGTGCGATCCCTGCTCTCCGTCCGCGGCCGGCGCCGGCCGTGCGTCGTACTGCTCGACGACGTCCAGTGGGCGGACCCGGCCTCGGCGGATCTGCTGGCCGCCCTGCTCCGCCGGCCGCCGGGCGGCCGGGTGCTGTTCGTGGTGGCCGCACGCCGCACCCCGCTGCCGGAGAACCTGGCCCAGGAGATCGCCGCGGCCGTGGGTGGATCACGCGGCCGGCGGTGGGATCTCGCGCCGCTGAACGTCCAGGAGTCGGCAGCGCTGGCCGGGGAGGGCGACGAACGGGCGGCCCGCCGGCTGCACCGGCTCAGCGGCGGGGTGCCGTTGCTGGTGGAGGCCCTGACCCGCGGGCCGGCGGGGCCGGCGGGGCCGCCCGGACCGGAGACCGTCGACGACCCCGTCGGCACCCCGGCGGCGGTCGCCGCACTCGTCGACGGCGAGTTGCACCGGCTGCCGGAGGACGCCGTCGCACTGCTGCGCGGCGCCGCGGTCGCCGGTGACCCGTTCGACATCGGCCCGGCCGCCGTCGCCGCCGGTCTGGATCCCGGGTCGGACCGCACCCGGGTGGCGATCGACGTGCTGGTCGAGGCCGACCTGATCCGGCCCGCCGATGCCGCACTGACGTTGCGCCGCTTCTCGTCCCGGCACCCGCTGATCCGGGCAGCCGTCTACGACGGGACCGGCCCGGGGTGGCGGCTGGCGGCGCACCGGCGGATCGCCGACCACGCCCTCGCCGCCGGCCTGGGCGACGCGGTGGCCGCACATCACCTGGCGCTGTGCGCGGCACCCGGCGACCTGCAGGCGGTGCAGGTGCTGCGGCGTGCCGCCGCCGCTGCCCTGTCCACCGCCCCGCGGACCGCCGTCGCACGACTGTCCTCCGCCGCCGGCCTGCTCGGCGACGGGCACCCGGAGAAGGTGCCGGTCCTGGTCGAGCTGGCCACTGCGGAGGCCGCGGCCGGGCGGCTGGAGGCGGCCCGGGATCGGCTGATCACCGCCGCCGACCTGCACCGGGTCCGGCACGCCCCGGCCGCCACGACAGGCCCGACAGCCCCGACAGCCCCGACAGACACTGGCCCGGTCGACCCGGTCGGTGTCGGGATCGACCTGCGCTGTGCGGAGCTCGAGTACCTGCTCGGGCGCGGGGCCGAGGCGGAGGCGCGGCTGCAGGACACCCTGCGCCGGCTGCCGGACCCGTCGTCACCCGCGGCGCTGCAGGTGATGCTCGGCCTGGCCACGGGCGACTTCTTCCGGCACAACCCGGCCCGCACGCGGTGGGCGCCACGGGTGGTGGCCACCGCCCGGGAGCTGGACGATCGCGGCGCACTGGCGGCCGGGCTGGCCCTCGTCGCCTTCGACCTGGCGTTCACCGGGCGGCCGCAGGAGGAATCGGGGGCGGCCTTCGACGACGCGCTGGCGCTGGTCGCCGTGCTGCCGGATGCCGGGTTGGGCGGGCAGCACGACACCCTGGTCTTCCTGGTCTTCGCCGCGATGTACCTGGAGCGTTGGCAGGACCTGGTGGAACTGGCCGACCGAGGGGTCCGGGTGGCCGGGCTGTCCGGCCGCCGGCCGGCGATCCCGGTGCTGGAGCTGGGACGGGGTTTCGCCGAGACCATGCTCGGCAGGCTCGACGACGCACTGGAACGACTCCGCCGCGCCGTGGAGACGACCCGGTTGTCCGGCGACGGCTTCCGGTTGTCCTGGACCCTGATGAACCTCGCCTTCGCCGACCTCGTCGCCGGCGACCTGGTCGCGGCCCGCCGGCACGCCGAGGAGAGCCGGGCGCTGATGACCGCCCTGCAGGACAACGTACTGAGCGGGTACCCGGCCTTCGTGCTCGCCGGGGTGTTGCAGGACGAGGGCCACCCGGCGGCCGCCGCCGACCTGCTGCTGGCCGAGTGCGGCGGCCCGGAGGTGATGGCCATCGGCGGGTTCTGGCGGTGCGCCGCGCTCTGCGAGCTGACCGCCGCCGAGATCGGCCGCGGGGACCTGGATGCCGCGGCGGCGGCCGCCGCTGCGGCCTCGTCCGTGGCCGCGCAGGTCGGCCCGGGCCTGGGCCCGGTGTGGGCGCACCGGGCGGGCGCCCTGCTCCACCTCGCGCGGGGCGACGCCGACCGGGCGCTCGCCGAGGCCCGTGCCTCCGAGGAGTCGGCCGCGGCCGCCGGTACGCCGGTGGAGGCGGCACGCAGCCGCACGGTGCTCGGCCGGGTGCTCGCGGCCGCCGGACGACGGGCAGAGGCCGACCGTGCGTTCGCCTCGGCCGCCGACGTGCTGGAACGCTGCGGAGCACAGGTGTCCGCCGGCCAGGCCCGGGCCGCGCTGTCCCGGCCGACCGTGGTCCGCCCCGGCCGGTCCGAGGACGGCGGGTCCCCCACCGGCTCCCACGGCGGCAGCCTGTTGCAGGCGTTGACCGACCGGGAGCGGCAGATCGCCGAGCTGGTCGCGGACCGGATGACCAGCAGGGAGATCGGCAGCACCCTCTTCCTGTCGCAGCGGACGGTGGACAACCATCTCCGGCGGATCTTCGGCAAGCTCGGCATCAACTCGAGATCCGAGTTGGGTCGGGAGGTCTCGCTCGCCCGGCGGGAGCAGGCGGGTCGGCACGCTCAGCGTCCGGTGCTGTAGCCACCGGGCGCGCCGATCACCCCGGCCAGCTGCGTCCGGGACCTGATGCCGAGTTTGTCGTAGGCCCGGGCCAGATGGTTGTCGACCGTGCGCGGGGACAGCATCAACCGCTCCGCGATCGCCCGGGAACCGGCGCCACCGGCGGCCAGGTCGGCGATCTCCCGCTCCCGGGAGGTCAACGGCTCGACCAGCAGCAGCGGCGCGGGCACCGTCGCGTTGCCGAGTTCGCACACCGCCATCCACTCGGCGGCCCGTCCGGCCCACCCGGTGGCGGAGCGCTGGTCACCGGCGGCGGCCCATGCCTCCGCCGTGCAGGCGGCCGCCCGGACCGCGTAGTCCTCGACCCCGCAGTCGTGCAACTGCATCGAGAACTCCTGCAGCACTGCGGGATCCCGGCGGTGCATGCCACGTGCGGCACCGGCCAGCACGGCCGCCAGCCCGCCGAGCCGGTCGCCCAGCTCCGACATCCGGCCGACCACCTCCCCCGGGTCACCGAAGTACACGATCGCATCGGCCATGTAGGACTCTTCGAAAACGGCACCGTTCCTCCTCGCTCCGATCACCGCCAGGCGTTGGTGGGTCACCGCACCGGACATGTCCCGCCGGGACGCGGACTGCTCGGCGCGGGCGAAATCGACGCGGTGACCCCAGATCCCGGGTAGCTCCACCAACTCCGAGATGCGCTGCAGCAGGGCATCCACGGTGGCGTCCTCACGGATGGTCGCGGCGAGCAGCACGGCGAACTCGCAGGCCCAGCGCTCCCGGACCCGGTGCCCGGCCACCCGGAACAGCGACACCGCCTCGAGCTGCCGCGCGAGACCGGGGACCAGCAGGCCACGGAAGGCCAGTGCCTCCCCCCACATCAGCGCCGCCGTCCCGCGGGCCACCCGGTTGCCGGTCGTCCGGGCCCGCTCGTGCACCTCGGCCGCGACGGTCTCCGCCTCACGGCAGCGACCGGCCTGGATCAGCGGGAGCACCTGTGCCGCAGCGATGTCCAGGCCCGCGGCCGCCTCGCCGAGCAGGGCACCGGACCAGTGGTCGTCCTCGACCCCGTCGGAGCGGCCCGCCCGTTCGTACCCGTCGATGAGCTGCAGCGCGGCGTCGAAAGCACCGAGATGGGTGTGCGACCGGACGGCGGCGAGGGACGCCGCCGCACGGACCGCCGGCCGCTCGGCATCGACCAGTGGCAGCGACAGGTCCAGGGCCCGTTCCGCCCGACCCTGCAGCGCCAGCGCGAGAGCGCTTGCAGCCCTGCCCATCCCGCCCTCGGCGCCGGCCCTGGCCGACCAGTCCCGGACCAGCTGACCGGCCGCGGGGACGTCGCCGACGCACCAGAGCAGTTCCCGGAACCGCAGCAGCTCGGCCGCCATCCGGTCCTCCGCCCCGCCGCGGCGGGCGGCTGCCAGCACCGCGATCCGGGCGGACCGCCGGTCGGCGTCGACCGGATGCCGGTCGAGCGCGGTGGACAGCCACCGGACGCCGGCCCCGATGACCTGGTGGTCGACCCAGGCGAGCCGCGAGAGCTGTTCCACGGCATCGGCATCGCCGGCCCGCGCCGCCTCGGCGACAGCGGCGGCGAGCACCTCCGGCGGGCAGCCGAGGCCAGACTCCGACGCCCAGCCGGCCCGGCGCAGCGGGCCGGGCCGGCCGGCCTCCGGGACGCGCTCCGCAGCGGAGAGCAAGCGGCGGTACGCGGCGCGGGCGGCCAGCGGCGAGGTACCGGCCCGCAGCACCTCGCCGTACAGCGGGTGGGCGACCCCGAGATCCGTGCTGCGGACGTCCTTCCCGGGCAGCCGGTGATCGGCCACCGCGATCAGCCCGTCCCGCTCCAGGACCGTCAGCACCTCTTCGCCGACGAGTTCCTCGGCCATCGCGGGCGAGAGCGGCTCGCCGAGCGCGATCAGCCGGAGGGCGTTCTCCTCGACGCCGGAGAGCCCCTGCAACCGCCGGGCGACGAACTCCCGCAGGCCGACCCCGGGCGCCGCCCCGGAACGGTGCGCACCGGCCCGGATGACCGCCAGCGCATGCAGCGGGTTGCCGCCGGCCAGTCGGTGCAGCCGCGCCGACTCGTCCGGGCTCAATGCGTCCCCGGTGACCGTCGCGCCCAGCTCGGCCGCCTGCCCGGCGGACAGCGGCGCCACCTCGCGGACGACCAGCGAGCCCTCGTCGCACCACCGGGCGACCGTCTCCGGCAGGGTGGCGCCGGACCGGCTGGTGGCGATCGGGAGGAGCGCGCGTTCCGCGATGAGCTGGTCCAGCAACAGCAGCGAGGTGGCATCCAGCATGTCGACGTCATCGAGGCCGATCAGCAGCCGCCCGGCGCCCCGCCACCTCCCGATCGCGCCGCGGACCGCCAGCAGGAGCGCGAGCGGCCCGCCGTCGGCACCGGGTGCGACCCCGTCACCGCCGAGCAGCGGCGCGAACGCCGCCAGCGGGACGTCGGCGATCGCCGACCGGCAGCGGAGCAGCACCGTCGGCCACCCCAGCGACTCCGCGGTCGCCAGCAGGTCCTCGGCCAGGTGGGTCTTGCCGATCCCGGCCGGGCCGCGCAGCAGCAACCCGGGCCCGCCGGTGGTCAGCAGCCCGACGAAGTCCTCGCGTTCCGCCGCCCGCCCGACCGACGGCCGCTCCGGCCCCGATCCCGGCCCGGCCCGGGATGCCGACGTGGTCGGCCCGCCCGCCGGGCCGGACGGGACCGGGCGGAGCGCCGGTCGGGCACCGGGCACGGGTCGGGCACCAGGTGCGGGCAGCCGGCGGACCACCTCGGGCGGCTCGGCCAGGACGTAGCCGCGGCGCCCGCGGGCCACCGCACCGGCGGGCAGGGCGGCACGCAGCCGTCCCATCGCCGTGTGCACGGCGGCCGCCGGTTCGGCGGGCCGGTCCGTGTCCCGCCACAGCACCATGGCGATCTCGCCGGTACTCAGTTCCGCTCCCGGGCGGTCGAGCAGCACCGCCAGCAGCCGGCCGGCCAACGGCGGCAGGCGGACCGGGCCGGACGGGCCGGCGATCTCGTGGACCGCCGCCGGGACCGGCTGCGGCAGCGGGTGCCGGTGTGGATGGGCCATGCCGTGGATGCTCGCCCGATCTCACCGGACCCGACGGTGGTGCGCACGGATCTGACTGCTCCGGCCCAGGTCAGGACACTGCCCCTCGACGAATTGGGTAGGTCTTGCTCAGTCGCCGCGCAGCACCCGGCACCGATGGTGGGCACACGGCGCGGACGGTCCCGCCGGTCGTCGAGAGGAACTCCCGTGCCCACCACCCCGCTGCTCCCCGCCCGCGGACCGGAGCTGCATGCCACCCTCACTCCGCCGGCCGCAGCCTTCCGCCCCGCCCGGGTGCGGACCGTTCCGGACGGTGCCGCGCGCCCGGTCATCGGCGCGGCCGGCTCCGGCGTCCGGGTGATCCGGGTGCCACAGCCGGGGCCGGTGGGCTCGATGCCGTATCACCGGGCTCCCCGGTCCACCTCTGGTGGCCATGGTCCGACGCCGCACCATCCGCTGCCCGCACGCCCCGCACCACCCGATCCGGGGCGACCGCTGCGCCGACCGGGCCGATCAGGGCCCGCGGGGCGGTTCCCGGTGATCGCGCTGCTGGCGACCGCGCTGATCTGGGGCGTCACCTTCGCCGTCACCGAGCACGCCGTCGACGGGATGGCCGCCGCCGACCTGGTGGCCTGGCGGTTCGGTCTCGGCGCCGTCGTCCTCGTCGCCGTCGCAGCGGTCAGGTCCCGGGGACGCCGGGCAACCCGGATCACCGGCCGGGACCGCCGGCGGGCGGTGGCGCTCGGCGCCGTGCTCGGTGCCGGCTTCCTGCTGCAGGCGTGGGCGCTGACCATGACCGACGCGCTGATGTCCGGCTTCCTGACCAGCCTGCTGGTGGTGTTCGCGCCGCTGACCGCCTGGCTGGTCTTCCGCGAGCGGATCACCGGGACCATCTGGACGGGCGTGCTGGTCACCGTCGGCGGGCTGGCCCTGCTCTCCTTCCGCAGCGGCGGGTTCGGCCCGGGTGAGCTGCTCACCCTGGTGTCCGCGGCGCTCTGGGGTGTGCACCTGGTGCTGCTCTCCCGCTGGTGCACCCCGGCCACCAGCGCCGCCTACGCCCGCATCCAGGTGGTGACGGTCGCCGTGCTGGCCCTGGCCGTGGTCGCCGTCGGCGGGACGCTGACCGGCTCCGGGCCGTTGCCGCAGCTGCCGTCCGCACCGGGTGCCTGGGCCGCGGTCCTGTTCCTGGCCGTGCTGGCCACCGCAGCGGCGATGCTGCTGCTCAGCTGGGGTCAGGCGCGGGTGTCGGCGAGCCGGGCGGCCGTGCTGCTCGCCCTGGAACCGGCGGTCGCCGGGGTCACTGCCGCCGTGCTGGGCGCGCCGCTGACCACCTCGACCGTGGTCGGGGCGGTGCTGCTGATCGGTGCCGTGCTGGTCGTCGAGCTGCCGGCACGACGCGCCGCTTCGGATCGGACCGGGCCGTCCGCCGTCGGCCGGGAAGGAGCGGGACCCACCGAGGTCGTCGCGCCGATCGCGCCCCGCTGACCGCTCCGCCACGTCACCGGGCAGGCCCCGCCGCGGTACGGACCGTTCCCCTCAGTCCGGGATGCCCTCAGTCCGGGATGCCCTCACCGGCGCGGGCCTGCGGCGCGGCCGGACCGGCCGGCGGGAGTCCGTAGAGGCTGCGGGTTCGCGGGTCCCGCCAGGTCGGCAGGGTCTGGTCCAGCAGGGACACCTGGTCGTCGGTGAGCTCACCCCGGTCGTGCGCGCTGATCTGCGCGGCGAGCCAGGCCGCGAGTCGGTCCTCGCTCGTGCCGTCCGCTTCCATCCGATCGCTCCTGTCCCCCTGTGCCTGCCGTCCCCCGTTGCCCACCCGCACTGCACTGCACTGCACGTAGGAATTGCAGGTATTGCACACAGTGATCTCCGGGCAAACACCATCTTCCCCCCATCAGGGTTCTCACACCCCAGAACCGGCAGAACGGGTGCAATCGGTCACCCGTTCGCCTTCCCGGCCACTCGTTCGGGGAGCAGAACGCGGCGACCACGGTTCCGCTGCCGGGACGCCAGGCCGGCGTACCCGTGCCCTGCGGCACCGGAATGACGGGACCCCGCCCGGGGAACCGGACCAGCGAGCTGCCAATTTCCATGCCTGCGCATAGACTTGGTGGTGGACAGCGGGCGGAAGGACGGGCATGACCACGGAGACCAGCAGCGGCACCCAGGAGTTCTCGACCAAGGGCGCGTACGTGACCGGCGGGACCGAGTTCAAGCGGGACACGAACTACATCACCACCCGGATCACCGCCGACGGGCGCGACGGCTTCCCGGTCGAACCGGGGCGCTACCGGCTGGTGGTGGCCCGGGCGTGCCCGTGGGCGAACCGGGCGATCATCGTCCGCCGGCTGCTCGGCCTGGAGGACGTCCTGTCCATGGGCATCTGCGGTCCGACGCACGACAAGCGCAGCTGGACCTTCGATCTCGACCCCGGCGGGGTCGACCCGGTACTCGGCATCCCGCGGTTGCAGGACGCCTACTTCCGACGCGACCCGGAGTACCCGCGCGGGATCACGGTGCCGGCGATGGTCGACATCCCGACCGGTGCGGTCGTCACCAACGACTACCCGCAGATCACCCTGGACCTGTCCACCGAGTGGAAGGCCTTCCACCGCGAAGGTGCCCCGGACCTCTACCCGGAGCACCTGCGCGCGGAGATCGACGAGGTCGCGCTGGGGATCTTCAAGGACGTCAACAACGGCGTCTACCGCTGCGGGTTCGCCGGCTCGCAGGAGGCCTACGACAAGGCGTACACCCGCTTGTTCGACCGGCTGGACCAGCTCACCGCGCGGCTGGCCACGCAGCGGTACCTGGTGGGCGACACCATCACCGAGGCCGACGTCCGGCTGTTCACCACCCTGGTCCGGTTCGATCCCGTCTACCACGGCCATTTCAAGTGCAACCGGCAGAAGCTGTCCGAGATGCCGGTGCTGTGGGCCTACGCGCGGGACCTGTTCCAGACGCCGGGGTTCGGTGACTCCATCGACTTCGTGCACATCAAGCGGCACTACTACGTGGTGCACACCGACATCAACCCGACGCAGATCGTGCCGGACGGACCGGATCTCACGAACTGGCTGACCCCGCACCACCGCGAGGAGCTCAGCGGCCGGCCGTTCGGCGACGGCACCCCGCCGCCGCCGCCGATCCCGTCGGAGATCGTGCCCGCCGACCACTGGGTACCGCTCGGCTGACAGGTACCTGACACCCCGCGCCGCTCGGTGGCCATGATCGCCTGCTCTACGCTCGGCCCGAGCGAGGTGGTGTGGTGGCGGCCGGTCCAGCAGCACCCGTCCGACGGATCCGGGCTCCGCGCGGGTCCGTCCTGACGGCCGCCGCCGCGCTGGCCGTGGTGTTGCTGGTCACCGCGCAGGGTTACGGCTACCACCGGGACGAGCTGTACTTCCGGATGTTGCCGTCGGCCTGGAACTACGTGGACCAGCCGCCGCTGACCCCCTGGCTGGCCCGCACCCTCGCGTCGATCGTCGACGAGCCCTGGTTCCTCCGCCTCCCCGCCGTGCTCTGCGCGGCGCTGTCGGTACCGGTGCTGGTGGCGATCACCCGGGAGGTGGGCGGCAGCCGGGCGGCGCAGCGGTGGTGCGCCGCCTCGGTGGTCGGCGCGTCGATCCCGCTCGCCTTCGGGCACGTGCTGCTCACGGCCACGGTCGACCTGCTGGTCTGGCCGCTGATCGGGCTGCTGGTGATCCGGGCCCTGCTGCGGGACCCGCGGTGGTGGCTCGCGGTCGGTGCGCTCGCCGGGCTGTCGACGTTCAACAAGCTGCTGGTCGCGATGCTGCTCGCCGCGGTGGCCGTCGGCCTGCTCGTCGCCGGGCCGCGGCGCGTGCTGGGGAACCGGTGGCTGTGGGCCGGGATCGGGATCGGCCTGCTGCTCGCGGTGCCGAACCTGCTGTACCAGGCCGGCAACGACTGGCCGCAGCTGCAGATGGGCGGTGCGCTCGCCGACCGGAACGCCGGCGAGGTCCGAGCGGTCATGTGGCCCTTCCTGGCACTGCTGGTGGGGCCACCGCTGACGGTGGTCTGGGTGGTCGGGCTGGTCGCCCTGTGGCGCCGGGCTGCCTGGCGGCGGATCCGCGCCCTGGCCGTCGCGCTGCCGGTGCTCGTCGTGCTGACCTTCGTCTCCGGGGCCCAGTTCTACTACCCGCTCGGACTGGTGTCGGTGGTGCTGGCGATCGGCTGGGCGCCGGCCGCCGCCGTGATCGCCCGGCGCCGGTGGCGGTCGGCGGCCCGGACCGCGATCGGGATCAGCACGCTGGGTTCGGCGGTGATCGCCCTGCCGCTGGTGCCGGTGTCACTGGTCGGCAGCACCCCGGTGCCGATGATCAACCAGGTCGCCCGGGACAGCATCGGCTGGCCGGAGTACGTGGCGCAGATCGCCGCGGTGGTGCGGGGTTCCGGGCCGGGAACGGTGGTGGTGACCGTCAACTACGGCGAGGCCGGCGCCGTGGCCCGGTACGGCCCGGCACTGGGCATCACCCAGGTGTGGAGCGGGCACAACGCACTCGGCGACCTCGGGCCGCCACCGGAGAGTGCCACCGCCACCGTCTATGTCGGGGAACCGCCGCCGCCCGCCGCGGCCGCCCTGCTCGGTGCGTGCCGGACCGCCGGGACGCTGGACAACGGCGTCGGGGTGGACAACGAGGAGCAGGGGGCACCGATCGTGCTGTGCACCGGCCGCACCGCGCCCTGGTCCGAGATCTGGCCGCTGCTCACCCATCTCGGCTGAGCGGGGCGACTCGGTCAGGACGGGTTGTACCGGGTCTCCAGCAGCCGCAACCAGATCTCGCTGGGGGTCGGGTAGGACGGGACCGCGTGCCACAGCGTCGGCAGCGGCACCTCGCCGACGATCGCGACGGTGGCGGCGTGCACCAGGTCGGCGATCTCCGGTCCGACGAAGGTGGCGCCCACCAGCACGTCCCGCTGCGTGTCGATGACGATCTGCGCCCGGCCGCGGTAGTCGTCGCGCTGCAGGTAGGTGCCGGACAGCGAGGCCATGTCGTACTCGACGGTCTCCACGTCGAGACCGGCGTCCCTGGCCTCCTTCTCGGTGTGGCCGACGGAGCCGACCTGCGGGTCGGTGAAGGTCACCTGAGGCACGATGCCGTGGTCGGCCCGGTCGGTGCACCACGGGCCGGTGGACGGGCGACCCTCGGCGCGGGCGGCGATGACGGTGCCGGCGATGCGTGCCTGGTACTTGCCCATGTGGGTGAGCAGCGCCCGGCCGTTGAGATCACCGATGGCGTAGAGCCACTGGCCGGTCGCGCCGACCACGGCGAGCTGGTCGTCGACCGGGAGATAGCCCTTCGAGTCGGCGGTGGCATCGGCGAGACCCACGGTGTCCAGCCCGATGTCGCTGCTGGCCGGGATCCGTCCGGCGGCGATCAGCACCTCGTCCACCTCGACCGAGTCGCCGCCGAAGCGCACGGTCACCGGGCCGCCGTGCAGGTGACCGACGCCGGTGTCCTCCGGCGCCGGCCGCTCCACCGCATCCACCGAGGCGCCGAGCCGGACGTCGATGCCGAGTTCCGAGAAGCGCTGCGCCACCAGGTCTCCGGCGAACGGCTCGTTGCGGGCCAGCAGCCGCGGCGCCGATCCGATGATCGTCACCTCGGCGCCCAGCGCCCGCAGCCAGGTCGCCGCCTCGCAGGCCACCACACCACCGCCGATCACCGCGATCCGGCCGGGCACCTGATGCAGGTTGGTCACGTCGCGGGAGGTCCACGGCAGCGCCTCACGCAACCCGGGCACCGGCGGCACGGCCGCGGTTGTGCCGGTGGCGAGGACCACCGCGTGCCGGGCGTGCAGGGTCCGCTCGGTGCCGTCGGCCGCGGTGACGGTCACGGTCCGCTCGCCGGCGAGCCGCCCGGTGCCGCGCACCACGTCGATGTGCGCGCCGTTCGCCCAGCGCACCTGGGAGCCGTCGTCGTGGCCGAAGGGCTTGCCGCTGTCGACCGAGGTGATGGAATCGCGGCGGGCCAGCACCGCCCGGACGTCCAGCGGCTTGTCGCCGACCAGCGACTGCACGCCGGGCAGGTGCCGGGCGTTGTCCAGCACCTCCCACGGCCGCAGCAGCGCCTTGCTCGGCATGCAGGCCCAGTACGAACACTCGCCGCCGACGAGTTCCTTCTCCACGATCACCGCGGTGCGGTCGGTGCCCTGGATCGCGTACTGCGCGGCGTTCTCCCCGGGCGGCCCGCCGCCGATCACGACGACGTCGTAGGTGTCGGTGGGGGCGGCATTCCCGTTCGTGCTCATGCCGTTGACGGTATCCCTGTTCCGGTCCCTGACACGGGGCGGGCACGGGGGCCTCCGGGCGGATCAGGATCTGCCGACCTGCGCCGCCTTCAGCAGCAGGTACTGGCGCTCCCGGAGGTTGCCGGCCCCGCGGGCGGCGCTCCGGTACGCGTCCGCCGCCGCCGGATCGCCCAGCCGGTCGAGCAGATGGGCCCGGATCGCGGCCGGGCGGTGACTGCCGGCCAGTCGCGGATCGGCGGCGACCGTGTCGAGCAGTTCGAGCGCGGCCCGTTCGCCGCGGACCTGCGCGACGGCGACGACCTTGTTCAGGCTGACCACCGGGCCCGGAGCGATCCGCTCCAGCACCGCGTACAGGCCGAGGATCTGCGGCCAGTCGGTGACGTCGGTGCTGTCCGCCGCGTCGTGCAGCGCGGCGATCGCGGCCTGGACCGCGTACGGCCCGACCGATCCACGGTCGAACGTCGCATCGAGCAGCGCGGTGCCCTCGGCGATCCGGCCCCGGTCCCAGCGGGTCCGGTCCTGCTCCTCCAGCGGCACGAACTCGCCGTCGTCCCCGGTCCGCGCCGGCCGCCGGGCGTCGGTGAGCAGCATCAACGCCAGCAGCCCGGTGACCTCCGGGTCGGACGGCAGCAGCGTGTGCAGCATCCGGGTCAGCCGGATCGCCTCGTCGCTGAGATCGACGGCGGTGAGCGCGTTCCCGTGCGAGGTGCTGTAGCCCTCGTTGAACACCAGGTAGAGCACCGCCAGCACGGTGCCCAGCCGCTCCCGGTGGTCGGCCTCGGCCGGCAGCTCGAACCGCCGCCCGGCCAGCTTCTGTTTCGCCCGGCTGATCCGCTGCGCCATGGTGGCCTCCGGGACCAGGTGCGCCGCGGCGATCTGCGCGGTGGTCAGGCCGCCGACCGCCCGCAGGGTGAGCGCCACCCTGCCCGGCTCGGGCAGGTCCGGGTGGGCGCAGAGGAAGAGCAGCCGCAGCGAGTCGTCGACGTCGTACGCCCGGGCGGCATCCGCTGCGGCGGCGACCATCTCGGCCGGTGGGTGGCCGGCGTGCACGGCGTCCTCCCGACGGCGCCGGGCGTTCTCGCTGCGCATTTCGTCGATCACCCGGCGGCCGGCCACGGCCACCAGCCAGTTCCGCGGATTGTCCGGGACGCCCTGCGCCGGCCACTGCGTCGCCGCCGCGAGCAGCGCCTCCTGGGTGGCGTCCTCGCAGACGTCGAAGCCCGCGCCGGCGGCGTGCCGCCGCAGCATCGCGGCGAGGACCTGCGGCGCGAGTTCGCGCAGCAGGTCCTCGAGCCGGCGGTCGGTCACTGCTGGTGTCGGTTCACTGCTGGTTCTGCGCGGCCTCGTGCAGCAGCGGCCACAGCTCGACCGACCGGAAGGCGGCGAACGGTGCATCGGCGGCGATCTCCAGCGCCCGCTCCTCCGACTCGACGTCGAGGATGGAGGTGGAGCCCATGAACTCCTTCGCCTCCACGTACGGCCCGTCGGTGACGGTGGCCTTCCCGTCGCGCACCCGGATGACCTTGACCTGGTCCTCCTCGGCCAGGCCGTAGGCGGCGATCATCTCGCCGGTGGCCGCGTACTTGGCGTTGAACGCGTCCTGGGTGGCGATGATCCCGGGCCAGTCCTCCGCCGGGATCGAGGCCCACAGTTCCTTGTTCCCGTACAGGCTCAGCAGGTACTTCATGATCGTCTCCCTCGTGGTGGTCGGACCCGGTGCTCCGGGCCTCTCGCCTGTTGGTCGGAGCGAGGTCGCGGTTCTCGACAGGTGGGGTCAGGATTGCTCAGGATCCGCTGCCACCGCCACGACGATCTTGCCCCTGACGTGCCCGGACTCGGAGAGGCGGTGGGCGTCGGCGAAATGTTCCAGCGGGAACGTCCGGTCGATCCGGACGGTCACCCGGCCGTCGGCCACCGCGTCGACGGCATCCCGCAGGGCGTTCTCGAAGCCGGGCTCGCCGCCGGAGGACACGATCACCCCGGGACCCTTCGCGGAGAAGTCGTTCAGCGTCACCACCGGGCCGCCGGCCGTCACCAGGGCCAGCGATCCCTCGATGACGCCGGTGCCGGCCAGGTCGACGACCGCGTCGATGCCGGCGCCGGCCGGGACGGCGGCGCGCACCCGGTCCTCCCAGCCGTCGCCGTAGACGACGGGGATCGCCCCGAGCTCCGCGAGGTAGTCCTGGCTGCCGGCCGAGGCGGTGCCGATCACGGTGATGCCGGCGGCCGCCGCGAGCTGGGTGGCGAACGAGCCGACCCCGCCGGACGCTGCGTGGATCAACACCACCTGCCCGGGTTGCACCCGGGCCAGGCCGAGCGCCCGCACCGCCGCCGACCCGGCCCCGGGGATCGCCGCCGCGATGACCAGGTCCATGCCCTCCGGTACCGGCAGCAGGCCGTCGGCCTTGACCACGACGTACTCCGCGGACGTCCCGCCGTTGACGTTGCCGACCACCCGGTCACCGACGGAGAGCCCGTCGACCCCGCTGCCCACCGCATCCACGGTGCCGGCCAGGTCCCGGCCCACCCGTTTCGGGGTGGCCATCGGCTTCCCGCCGGCGAACAGCCCCCGTCGCAGCTTGGTGTCGAACGGATTCACCCCGGTGGCGGCCACCCGCACCCGCACCTGCCCCGGGCCCGGCTCGGCCAGGGGTTCGTCGACCAGGGTCAGCACATCAGGGTCGCCGTACTCGGCGTAGGTGATCGCGCGGGGCATGGTTCCCACCCTAGGAACCGGGGCGGCCGGACGGGAAGGAACCCTCAGCGCGGCGGCGCCGCGGCCAGGCCGGCGCACTCCCGGTCGTCGTCCCACTGCTGCAGGATCCTCTCGCGGGTGGCGCCGGTCGCCGGGACGGGGATGCCGGCGTCGTCCAGGTGCGCCGGCGCGAAGGACGCCGCGGTCACCTTCCTGCCGGTGAAGCTCAGCGTGAGCACGCCGTTGTCGTCCTGCTCGTTGCCGAACGAGCGCCACCACAGGTAGTTCGACAGGCCGTAGGCGACGTAGACGCCGTCGGACCGCCAGCCGGCCCCCTGCAGCACGTGGGCGTGCGTCCCGACCACCGCCGACGCCCCGGCCGCGGCCAACTCGTTCGCGAGCGCCTGCTGGTCACCGTCCGGGCAGGCCTCGTACTCGGTGCCCCAGTGCAGGTAGACCACCACCGTCCGGCCGGCCTTCGCGGCCTTCCGCACCCCGGCGACCAGCTCCGGCTCGAAAGCACTGGCCACCCCGGCACTGTCGGGCCCGGCGGTGAAGTTGGCCAGGGTCTGCTCGCGCACCGCGGTCACCGCGAAGACGGACAGCGGCACCCCGCGGACGGTGGTCTCGAACGGTGCGTACGCCGCGGCTGCGTCGGCGCCGACGCCGATCACCGGCAGATCGGAGCCCCCGATGGCGGCCAGGGTGTCCTGCAGGCCGCTCGCGCCGTAGTCGGCGGCGTGGTTGTTGGCCATCGTCGCCACGTCCACCCCGGCACCCCACAATGCGTCGAGCGCCGACGCCGGAGCCCGGAACGTGTACGACTTGTCCTGCTGCTCACCGGCTTCGGTGATGGCGGTCTCCAGGTTCAGCATCGTCAGGTCGGCCCTGGCGAGCCCGGCGGCGGCCACCCCGAAGGCGGTGGCCGGGTCGTCGAGCCGGTCGCGGGTGCGCTCGGAGAAGTTCACGTCCCCGGCCAGCGCGAGGGTGAAGGTGCCCTCCGGCGGAGCGGTGCTGGTGGCCGGCGGGCGGGACGAGGAAGTCGGTCGGGTCGACGAGGGGGTCCGGGTGGTCGCCACGACGGCGTCTGATGCCGTGGAACTGGTCCCGCTCACCACGACGGACGCCACGACCGTGGTCCGCTCGGTCACCGTCACCACCGGGCCGGCCTCCCCGGCGGCGCCGGACCCGCAGCCCGCGGCCAGCAGGGCGAGGGCAACCACCGCCGCCGGCCACGGGCGCCGTCGCTGCGTCATCCCGGCACCGTGGCACACCCGCCGCCGCCCGCCGCCGTGTCGCCCGGTGTGTCGGGCCGGACCCACCCGTTCGCCGGGCCGGTCCACCGGTCCGGGTCAGGACCGGTGGGCCACCAGGTTGACGACGGTGCCGTCCGGCGACCGGACCAGGAACCGCCGCACGCCCCACTCCTCCGTGGTCAGCGGGTGCACGATCTCGTAGCCGGCCGCGAGCGCCTCGGCGTAGGCGGCGTCCACGTCGTCGACGTGCACCGACAACTGCGAGTCGGCCGGTGAGGTGCGGTCGCCGGTGACCAGCTGGACGTGCGCACCTGAGTCGGGATCGGTGAACCGGGCCACCCAGCCCAGGTTGAACTCCTCGTCCCGCAGGCCGAGGAAGTCCGACCAGAAGGGCCGGGCCTGCTCGATGTCCGGCACCGGGATGTTCGTCGTGATCTTCATGGCCCGCACGGCCGTCACCTCGGTTCTCGATCGGTTCGTTTCTCCCGATCGATCATCACCCCGACCCGCCGCAGCCGCAGCCGGTCAGTCCTCGATCGTCTCCCCGGGCGCCGGCGAGAGCAGCGGGCGGCCGCCGGTGAGCGGGGCCAGGAAGTTCCCGATCGACCCACGGCCGATCTCGTTGTACATGCCGTCGTGGATCTGCACGCTGCGCCGCGGGCCGACCGCGCGGACGAAGTCGACGGCCTCGCCGAGCTTGGTCCACGGGCCGCTGGTCGGCAGCAGCAGGGTGTCGACCTCGGCATCGGGCACGTCGTAGGAGTCGCCCGGGTGGTAGACGCCGTCCACCAGGTAGCCGACGTTGGACATCGGCGGCAGGTCGCGGTGGATGACGGCGTGCGCGCCGCTGCCGACCACCTGCACCGAGAGCCCGGCGACATCGAAGGTGTCGCCCGGGGTGACGACGGTGGCGCGGCCGGCCAGGTCGCCGAGTAGCGCGGCGGCCGCGGCCGGCGCGTAGAGCGGCAGCTCCGGGCGGTCGGCCAGCGCTGCCGAGATCACCGCCGGATCGATGTGGTCGGGATGGTCGTGGGTGATCAGCACCGCGTCGGCGGTGGCGAGCAGGTCGGCGGCGTTCGTGGTGAACACGCCGGGATCGAGAAGCAGTGTGCACCCGGCACTTCCGAGGACGACGGTGGCATGGGCATGTTTCGTGACGGCAACCATGACCTCATGTATACAGGCGAGCTGTATACAGGTCAACTGTACGTCTGCGTCCGGGCCGACTATCGTCACCGCATGCCGAGCACCGGGACCGACGATCTCGCCGACCGGTTGCGCGCCGCGGTGGGTGCCTTCGTGCGGGCCGGGCGCGGCCGGCCCGGCGCCATGCCGGAGCACCGCGCGCAGACGCTGGGGTTCCTCATGCGTGAGGGGCCGCTGACCGTGGCCGAGCTCGCGGACCGGCGGCAGGTCCGGCACCAGACGCTGCAGGCGACCATCCCCGACCTGGAGGCCGAGGGGCTGGTGCGGCGGGAGCCCGATCCGCGGGACCAGCGCGCCCGCCTGGTGGTGCTCACGGATGGGGGGCTGGCGACGCTGCGCCTGGAGCTGGACCGGCGGGCGGGCCTGATCGCGGCCGCCATCGAACACCACCTGGACGCCGATCAGCGGGCAGTGCTCGAACAGGTGCCGGACCTGCTGCACCGGCTGGCCGGCGGTCTGATGCCGGAGTGACAACCGTTGCCCGACAACAAAAGTCGGTGCCGGGCAACGGTCATGGTGCTACCGGAAGCGGCGCAGTCGCAGACTGTTGGTCACCACGAAGACCGAGCTGAACGCCATCGCCGCCCCGGCGAACATGGGGTTCAGCAGGCCGAGCGCGGCCAGCGGGATGCCGGCGACGTTGTAGGCGAAGGCCCAGAACAGGTTGCCCTTGATCACCGCGAGGGTGCGGCGGGACAGCCGGATCGCGTCCGCGACCAGCCCGGGCTCGCCGCGGACCAGGGTCAGGTCGGCCGCCTCGATGGCGGCGTCGGCCCCGGTGCCCATGGCGATCCCCAGGTCGGCGGTGGCCAGCGCCGCGGCGTCGTTCACCCCGTCACCGACCATCGCGACGGTGCGGCCCTGCGCCTGCAACCGCTCGATCTCGGCGACCTTGCCCTCCGGCAGCACCCCGGCGACCACCTCGTCGATGCCGAGCTCGCGGGCCACCGCCTGCGCGGCGGCCGCGTGGTCACCGGTCAACAGCACAGGCGTCAGCCCCAGCGCGCGCAGCCGGTGGACCGCCTGTGCCGCATCGGCTTTGATCTCGTCGCCGACCACCAGCAGACCCCGGACCCGACCGGACCAGCCCACGGCGACCACGGTGCGGCCACTGCGTCCGGCCTCCTCGAAGGCGGCGGCGAGGTCGGCGGGCAGGTCGAGGCCCGCGTCGGTCAGCAACTGCGGCCGGCCGACCAGCACCTCACCGGTCCCGTCGACGGCGGCGCGCACGCCCAGGCCGGCGGTGGAGGTGAAGTCGTGGACCACCGGCAGGGCGAGCCCGGAGGTCTGCGCCGCCGTGACCACCGCGCGGGCGATCGGGTGCTCCGATCCCTGCTCCGCCGCGGCGGCGACCGCCAGCACGAGATCCCTGTCCTCGCCGATGACCTCGTGCAGCGTCATCACCCCGGTGGTCACCGTGCCGGTCTTGTCCAGCACCACGGTGTCCACCTCCCGGGTGGACTCCAGCACCTCCGGCCCCTTGATCAGGATCCCGAGCTGGGCGCCGCGGCCGGTACCGACCAGCAACGCGGTCGGCGTCGCCAGCCCGAGCGCACAGGGGCAGGCGATGATCAGCACGGCCACCGCGGCGGTGAACGCTCCGCCGACTCCGCCGCCGGCCAGCAGCCACACCGCGAAGGTCAGCACGGTGATGCCCAGCACCACCGGTACGAAGATGCCGGAGATCCGGTCCGCCAACCGCTGGACCCGCGCCTTGCCGCTCTGCGCCTGCTCCACCAGGGTCGCGATCCGGGACAGCTGGGTGTCCTTGCCGACCCGGGTGGCCCGCACCACCAACCGGCCGCCGGTGTTCACCGTCGCACCGATCACCGTGTCCCCGGCCGCGACCTCGACCGGCACCGACTCACCGGTGAGCAGCGAGGTGTCGATCGCGGAGTGCCCGCTGACCACCACGCCGTCCGTTGCGATCGCCGCACCGGGCCGCACCACGAAGTGGTCGCCGACGGCGAGACGCTCCACCGGCACGCTGATCTCGGCCGTCGAGCCGGGACCGTCGGGCAGCAGCAGGGCCTCCTTCGCCCCCAGGTGCAGCAGCGCCTGCAGCGCCGCACCCGACCGCCGCTTGGCCCGGGCCTCGAGGTACCGGCCGGTCAACAGGAAGGTGGTCACGCCGGCGGCGGCCTCCAGGTAGATCTGCCCGGCGCCGTCACCCCGTTGCAGGGTGAACTCGAAGCCGTGGGTCATGCCGATCATGCCGGCGTGCCCCCAGACCAGCGCGTACACCGACCAGGCCAGTGCGGCGAGAGTGCCGATGCTGACCAGGGTGTCCATGGTGGAGGCGCCGTGCCGGGCGTTGACCGCGGCGGCCTTGTGGAACGGCCAGCCGCCCCACAGCACCGCCGGCAGCGCCAGCGCCAGCGAGAGCCACTGCCAGTAGTCGAACTGCCAGGCGGGGACCATCGCCAGCACCACGACCGGCACCGACAGCGCGGCCGTGACCACCAGTCGGCGTCGCAGACCGGCGATCTCCGCGCCGGAGTCGTCCTCGGCCTCCGGCTCCGGGACCGACGCCGAATAACCGGCTTTCGCGACGGTGGCGATGAGATCCTCGGTGGGAACCGTGATGTGGTCGAACGTCACGGTCGCCCGCTCGGTGGCGTAGTTGACCGTGGCCTGTACGCCGTCCATCCGGTTCAGCTTCTTCTCGATCCGGGCCGCACAGCTGGTGCAGGTCATGCCCTGGATGTCGAGTTCGACCGGGGTCATGTCACACCAACCGGTACCCGGCCTCGTCGACGGCCGCGGCCACCGCGGTCCGCTCGAGGTCGTGCTCGGAGGTGACGACGACAGCGCCGGTGGACAGGTCGATCTCGACGCCGCTGACACCCGGGATCGCCGAGACCTCCTCGGTCACCGCGGACACGCAGTGCCCGCAGGTCATCCCGGTCACGGTGTAGGTCGCAACAGTCATGGTCGTGCCTCTCTCGTCTCGTGAATGGTGGTGCGCCCGGTCAGGGCAGGAACAGCGGTCTCAGGAACGGACCAGCCGGGCGATGGCGTCGGACGCCTCCTTGAGCTTGGCGTCCTTCTCCGCCCCGCCGGCCACCGCCGCCTCGACCAGGCAGTGGTTCATGTGCTCGTCGAGCAGGCCCAGGGCGACCGACTGCAGTGCCTTCGTCATCGCCGACACCTGGGTGAGGATGTCGATGCAGTACTCCTCGTTCTCGACCATCCGCTGCAGGCCACGGGCCTGCCCCTCGATGCGCCGGAGTCGCTTGAGGTAGTCGTCCTTCTGGCCCATGTACCCGGGATGCGCTGCCATGCCGCACACCATACCCCCCTAGGGTATGGATCGCCAGTGACCTCCGGAACAGGCCCGCCGGGAACGCCCGGCCGGGGAGGGTCAGAAGTGGTCGGCCAGGTCGGTGAACCGGGTGAGGGTGAGGATGCCGGTGTCGGCCGGGTCGAGGTCGGCGTGGTCCAGCACCCAGGTGTGCACGTTGGGCAGATGCACGGCGCGCATGCCGACGGCCCGCGCCGGCAGGATGTCCGAGCGCGGCGAGTTGCCGATCATCCAGGTGGTGGCCGGGTCCAGGGACCGCTCGCCGAGCAGCGAGCGATAGGTGTGCTCGTCCTTCTCCCGGACGATGTGCACGCTGCGGAAGTGCGGGGCCAGCCCGGACACGTCGATCTTGGCCTGCTGCTCGGCCTGCGCGCCCTTGGTCAGCATCATCAGGTGGTGCCGGCCGCCGAGCAGGGTCAGCGTGTCGGCCACCCCCGGCATCAGCTCGATGCGGTGCTCCAGCAAGGCCACCGCCAGTTCCTCGATGTGCGCGATCTCCTCGCTGCTGGCCGGGCGCTCCCGCAGGGTGCGGAAGCAGGCGGCGAGGGACTGCAGGAAAACGGCGCTGCCGTAGCCGTGCACGGCGGTGTCGGCGCGCTCGATGTCGTCCAGGATGGCCCGGATCGCGTCCCGGTCCAGGGTCGGGTGGTCGAGCCAGCCGATGAAGTCGGCGATGACCTGCTCGAACAGCTTGTTGTTCTCCCAGAGCGTGTCGTCGGCGTCGAAGATGAGTGTCTGGCCGGGTTGCCGCAGGCCGCCGGGGATGTCCACGGCACGTTTGTACTCCGGATCCGCCCCGCGGCGACAGCGGATTGCCTGCATACCATGATCGTCGAGCCCGGAGGAGAGCCTGTGACCGCGTCCTACCCACCCGTGTCCCCGATGTCCGTCGACCTGCGCGGCAAGGTGGCGGTGGTGACCGGGGCCGCCTCCGGCATCGGGCTCGCCGTGGCGATGAACCTGGCCGCGGCCGGTGCACAGGTGCTGGCCACCGACCGGGACCCGACCGGCCTGGACGCGCTGGCTGCCGCCACCGGGGAGTTCGACGTCCGGACCTTCCCGGCCGACCTGCTCGACCCGTCGGCACCGCAGGCGATCGTGGCGGCCGCGCTGGAGGCGTTCGGCGGGCTGCACATCCTCGCCTGCTGCGCCGGGATCTTCGAGACGGCAGCCGTCGAGGACGTCACCCCGGAGAGCTTCGACCGGGTCATCGGGGTGAACCTCAAGGCGCCGGTGTTCCTGGTCGGCGCGGCGAAACCGCATCTCGCGCCGGGATCCGCGGTGGTGCTGATCGCCTCCGGCACCTCCCTCGGACCGACCGGCTACCAGGGCGTCTACGCCGCGTCGAAGGCCGGCATCGCCACGCTGGCTGCCTCCCTCGCCGCCGAGCTGGCGCCGCAGGGCATCCGGGTCAACGCGCTCTCCCCCGGCTTCACCGACACCCCGATGATCGCCGCGTCCATGGCCGACAAGGTGCTGGCAGCGACCGTCACCGAGGCCACTCCGGACCGCTCCATCGGCACCCCGCAGGACGTCGCCGGCGCGCTGCTCTTCCTGGTCTCCGACGGCGCCCGGCACATCCACGGCATCAACCTCCCGGTCGACGGCGGCTTCAGCCAGGTGTCGGTGACCCCCGCCCTCTTCGCCGACTGACAGCCGCCCTAACCTGCGCCAACGTCCTGCACCCAGTGAGTTATAGCTCACTGTGTTGTGTCACGACTTCGCTGACACTTGATGTGTCAATACTTCGCTGACACTCGTGGTCATT